>DASUEW010000473.1:0-2244 GCA_036274875.1 Ilumatobacteraceae bacterium | reverse complement strand
TTGCGTGCCTGGTCGCAGTCGCCGCAGATCCACGCGTCTCCGTCACGTGCCGGAGGCAGGCCATCGGAGCCCAGCTCACGGCCGCAGATGGCGCACAGCGGCTCAAGGTCGAGGGTGAGGTCGTCGGAAGTTGGCTCGATCGGCACGGTGGCCCCAGCATGAAGGAGACATTGACTTCGGGACGAGAATGACGGCACCGCACGCGGAGGTCCCGAGCCGTGATCCGCACCGGCCACCGTCCCCTGCGCCGAATCCCGCCTGGCATCGCCTTGGCTGCAGTGATGGTCCTCGCTGCGTGCGGCGGCGAGGAGCCGACGGACTCGGCACCGGGCTCGGCTTCAGCCGCTGCGAGCGACGAGCCGAGCGCGGCGGGCGTCCCATCCGAGAGCGCACCCGCCGGATCTGCATTCGCGGGCGCGTGGGTGGACGCGACGGCGGACACCATCGGCGAGACCGCCGAGTACACGAACCGCGTGGAGCTGGCCGACCTGGACGCGGACGGGGACGTCGACATCCTGTTCGCGAACGGCGGCGGATACGAGGCGCCGGAGGAGCCGGAGGCGAGCCGGGTCTTTCTCAACACCGGGGACGGGACGTTCGAGGAGGCTACGGACGCCGTCATGGGCGATTTCACCGGCGCGACCAGGGTCATCAAGGTGGCCGACCTCGACGGCGACGGGGGCAACGACATCCTGCTCGGCACGACGTACGAAACCCAGAGCCAGCTCCTGCTGAGCAGCGATAGCGCCACCTGGACGAATGCGACGGCGGACCACCTCCCGGCGGTCGATCTGAGCGTCGGCGACCTGGAGCTGGGCGACGTGGACGCCGATGGTGACCTCGACGTGATGCTCGCCCACTGGGGCAACGGCGGATCGCCATTCGAGGTCGCTGGCGTCACCCAGCTCTGGCTGAACGACGGCGCCGCCCACTTCACCGATGTCACGGCCGACCGGATGCCGCAGATCGAGATCGGCTTCTCGTGGGACCTCGACCTCGTCGACGTCGACAACGACTGGGATCTCGACGCCCTCGTCTCCTGCAAGGTCTGCGAGGGCAGCCGGCTCTACCTGAACGATGGCACCGGCATGTTCACGGACGCCACCGCCGGCAACGTGCCCGCCTTCGGGAACAACTACGAGTTCGCACCGATCGACCTCGACGCGGACGGCTTCCTCGATCTGGTGACGATCAACGACGGTCCGGACGCCGGCCAGGGGTTCAGCGAGCACGCCTTCCGCAACGAAGGCGGCACCTTCACCGACGCGACCGATGCCTGGTGGCCGCCCGACGCCAATGTCGGGTTCGACGACGCCACCGCGGTCCCGGTCGACATCGACTCCGACGGAGACGCCGACTTCCTGGTCACGTCGCTTGATGGACCGGACCGGTTGCTGCTCAACGACGGCACCGGCACGGTCAGCCTGGTGACCGACGTCTTCATCAGCGACGGCTTCACGGCCGGCACCCTCGCGATCGGGTTGGCCGATCTGAACCGTGACGGTCGCCTCGATGCCGTCGAGTCCCAGGGCGAGGTCCCCGGTTACGAGAATGAGCATGTCTACTTCGGGACCGATCGCCTGCCGCTCGACACCGCGCCTCCCACCGTCCGCACCGACCTGCCAGCATCGCCGACCGGCGACACCGTCATCCACGCCCGCGTCCACGACAACGGTGCTGCGTACGGCGGGCACCTGTGGCGCTCGGTCGAGGTGCGCTGGGACGGCGGCAGCGCCCCGATGCGCTGGTACGGCGAGTTCCTCTTCTCCGCCCAGATCCCCTTCGACCCGGGTGTCACCGGCGTGGAGGTCTGCGCCACCGACGCAGCCGGCAATGACACCTGCGTCGCCGGCGGGTGACCCTCGCTCCCCTACGGTTTCTTGAAGCGTCGGCGACTGACGCTCACCGAATTCGGAATGGGCCACTGACACGCGACGCTTGTCGCATCATTGGACCGACCGGATGCCGATGGTTCCGCGACACCCCGCTCGCTCAGGATCTGCGGATGAACACGCAAACGATCCCCATCGGGCAGTCCGGCAGCACCGCCGCGCACGCGCACCATGCCGGTCATGCCGGTCGTGGCTGGCTCGCGTTCATCGGTCACTTCGCCGAGATGGTGGTCGTGATGCTCGTCGGCATGGGCTTGCTGACCGCCTTGCTGGGCATGCCACACGACAGCCCGATCGAAGTCCAGGCGCTGTACATGGCCGCGACCATGACCGTGCCGATGGCCGGCTGGAT
>DASUEW010000472.1:0-3281 GCA_036274875.1 Ilumatobacteraceae bacterium | reverse complement strand
ATCGCTGTTCGCTCACCCTGTCGATTGATCGCTGTTCGCTCACCCTGTCAACTGATCGCTGTTCGCTCACCCTGTCGACTGATCGCTGTTCGCTCACCCTGTCGACTGATCGCTGTTCGCTCACCCTGTCAACTGATCGCTGTTCGCTCATCACTCACTCGATGTCCACTTGGCAATGGTCGCCGACCATCAGGCGCAGCGCCCGCGGCCGGGTGCGTGAACGCGAGATCACGGCGTCGCTCCCGATCAGGCTGTCCTCGAGCCGGAGGATGCCGATGATGCGGCTGTGGTCCATGACGACCGAGTGCTCGATCTCGCTGCTCGACACCTCACAGCCATTGCCGATCGCGCTGAACGGGCCGATGAAGCTGTCGACGATGCGCGTGCCGGCACCGATCGCAGCAGGGCCGCGAATCGTCGAGTTCACGATCTCGGCACCGGCCGCCACCACGACCCGCCCGTCGATGACGGAGCCGTCGTCGACCGACCCGTCGATGCGGTGCTCGATCTTCTCGAGCAGCAGCCGGTTCGCCTCGAGCAGCGGCGTCAGCTTTCCGGTGTCGATCCACCAACCACTCAACAGCTCGCACCGCACGACGTGCTGTTCGTCGATCAGCCACTGGATCGCATCGGTGATCTCCAACTCGCCACGATCCGACGCCTTGATCGACGCCACCGCCTCGTGGATCGTGGCATCGAACAGATACACCCCCACCAAAGCGAGATCCGACGGCGGATCGGACGGCTTCTCGACCAGACGCACGACATGGCCGTCGGCGTCGAGGGTGGCGATGCCGAACCGGTGCGGATCCGGCACGTGCTTCAGCAGGATCTGCGCAGACGGTGGGGTCGAGGACTCGCGGGCAGCGGCGAAGGCGGACACGAACGCCGAGAGGTCCTGCTCGAGCAGGTTGTCGCCGAGGTACATCACGAACTCGTCGTCACCGAGGAACGGGCGGGCGATCAGCACGCAGTGCGCGAGACCGAGCGGCGCGTCCTGGGGGATGTACGTGATCGACGCCCCGAACTCGCGGCCGTCACCGAGCGCCGCCATCACCTCGTCGCGTGTGTCGCCGACGATGACGCCGATGTCGGTGATGCCCGCGTCGACCATCGCCTCGATGCCATAGAACAGGATCGGCTTGTTGGCGACGGGAACCAGCTGTTTCGCCCGGGAGTGAGTGATCGGACGCAGCCGGGTTCCCGCTCCGCCGGCGAGGATGAGTGCTTTCATGACTGGCGCAGCCTACCGGGCGCCCCCGTAGTCCCCCGGGAGTCGGCCGAACGTTCTGGGCTGCCACACCGTGCGACACTCGCAAGGATCAGCCGCCCAGAACGTCGCCGATCGACATCCCGACGCACCGGCGTCACGTTCTGACTCGTCGGTCCGGTCGGCGTACGGTTGCCAGGGCGTGCGGTGGTTGATGGGTGGACAGGTCTACGACGTCGGCGCCGAGTCGTTTCGGCGGGCCGACATCGGAATCGACGGTGACCGGATCGCGGCGATCCTCGACGGCGGACGACCGGGGACCGACGACGATGTCGTCGACGTCGACGAGGCCTGGTTGTTGCCCGGACTGATCGACTGTCACGTCCACCTCACGCAACCGACCGATGCCGGCGACCCCGCGAAGGCGTCGAGCCGATCCGACGCCGCCGTGGCGTTGTACACCGCGGCCGCCGCGGCGCGCACCGTCGCCGCCGGGATCACGACCGTGCGCGACGTCGGCGGTTGGAACTACGTCGAGATGGACGTCCGTGATGCGATCGCGGCGGGCACGCTCCGCGGGCCTCGAATGTTCCTCGCCGGCAAGCTGCTGTCGATCACCACATCGACCGTCGACTACTACCCGGGCATGTACGAGGTCGCCGATGGCGCCGAGGCGGTGCGCGCTGCGGCTCGTCGCCAGTTCGCCCACGGAGCCGACCTGATCAAGGTCATGGCAACCGGGGCGATGCTGTCCTCGGAGACCGAGGACGCGCGAGCGATCCAGTACACGCTCGAGGAGTTGAAGGCCGCGGTCGAGATCGCCCGCGACAACCACAAGCACGTCGCCGCCCACTGCCACGCGCTGCTGGGCCTCGAGAACGCGGTCGAGGCAGGCGTCGACAGCATCGAGCACGGCACGTTCGCCGACGACTCGGTGCTGATGCGGATGGCCGAACGCGGCACGATGCTGGTGCCGACGATGTGCGCCGGTGAACTGCTGTTCCGCGACCTCGACGTGGTGGCGTCGATGCCGGAGCATCTGCGGACGCGAATGGCTGAGTTCAACGACGTGCACGCCGCGGCCGTGTGCCGCGCCCACGAGTTGGGGGTGACGATCGCGATGGGCACCGACGCCGGCACGCCGGGCAACCACCACGGGCTGAACGCCCACGAGTGCGTGTTCCTGGTCGACCAGTGCGGGCTCTCGCCGGCGGCGTCGATCCGATCCGCCACGCTCGACGCCGCCCGGCTCCTGCGTCAGGAGCACCAGCTCGGCGTGCTCGACGTGGGCGCCTACGCCGACGTGATCGCCCTCAACGGCAATCCCCTCGACGACATCGCCGAACTGACCCGCGTGGCCGTGGTCGTCGCCGCCGGGGCGGTCGTCCGCGACGATCGTTGACGATCGGCGACGCGTCCGTGCTCGAGCCCGCGGCGAGGTCGTCGACCGTGTTGCGCCGGAGCGTCAACGTGACGGATCGCGGCCCGTGAACGCGATGAGACGGTCCTGCTCGCTGAGCGAGCTGTCGGCACCGCCGAGCTCGACCGCTGCGCCGTAGCGGCCGGCCTGCCGCATCGTTCCCTGGTCACGCGCCAGATACCCGTTGTACACCAGTCGCACGGCATCGGGGTCGAGCGTGTCGTCGACGCCAGCGGCGCGAGCGATGTCCCACGTGTGCACGAGCGTGTCGGCGCACATCAGCCCGATGTAGTCGTCGAGCGTCATCTCACCGAGCGACGACGTGATCGGTGTCTGCAACGCGCCGCGCCGATCGGTCGCAGCCAGATAACGGTCGCGGATCTGGCGGAACGACTCGACCGGATCGGTTCCGGCGATGGAGGCGACGTCACCGAACGCGTCGACGAGAGCTCCCACTCCGCTGCGGGCGGCGACGTTGTTGACGACGCCCATCGCGTGTCCGGCGACTTGTCGAGTGGTCCACTCCTCGCACGGCGACTGGTTCTCCCACGCGTCGGCCGGCACCGAGCGCAGCACATGCTCGAACCCGAACAGGATCGCCGTGTACAGCCGCAGGTTCTCGCTCATCCTCCGGACAGTACGACAGACCCG
>DASUEW010000471.1:0-3902 GCA_036274875.1 Ilumatobacteraceae bacterium | reverse complement strand
TCGGGATCGCGCCGTGCATCCACGCCGCGGCGGTCCCGACCGCGGCGGCGGCGGCGGGGATCATGATCCCGTCGCCGGGCCACAGACCGATCGCACGGGCGCCGACGAGGATCGCCGCGGTGGCCGACGCGATCGCGAGATGGCGACGATGGTTCGTCGCCCGCCGCCGGACGTCCGGGGTGATCGGCGCCGCGGGTGCCGAGGCGAGCGCGGCGACTCCGTACAGAACGGCACCGATACCACCGGCGAGGGTCAGCAACCCGATCGCTGCCCGCACGACCGTCGGTTCGACCCCCCACCGATCGGCCCAGCCGCCGGCCACGCCGGCGACCAGCCGGTCCGAGCTGCGCGGTACGCGCGGCAGTGACGGGCGGACGGCCATGACCGAATCGTCCCACACATGACCCCGAGCGGGCATCGGGCGGGTCCCCCAATCCCGGGCGACACGACCAGGGACATCCCCGATGGCGCATTGACGGTTGTCTCCGTACTGTCGAACGCATGAACCCCTCCGCCCCGACCGCCGAGCCCGGGGACACGCAATCGGCAGAGGTGTCGACGGAACGCGCGACCTCTGGCCGCGTCGGCGTCGACGACGACCGGATCCTCGGTGGTGTCGCCGGCTTCATCGCCAGGCGCCTCGGGGTCGACGCGCTGTGGGTCCGCATCGGCTTCGTCCTGCTCGCCCTCGCCGGCGGCATCGGTCTCGTGTTGTACGCGGGGCTGTGGCTGGTCTGGAGTGCTGATCGTTCGACATCGTGGCGATGGCCGCGCATCATCGGTGGGGCGATCGTCGTCGTCGGGATCCCGTTGCTGCTCAACGCCCAGGCCGGACGCTTCGTGACGGGTCCGGTGGCAGTGGTGCTGCTGCTCACCGGACTCGCGCTCGCCTTGTGGAGACCGCCCTCAGCGCCCGGCGGCACGAGCGAAGCGGCAGCCGCGATCGATGACCGCCCCCCGTCATCGCTCGCCCGGCCGATGCCGTCGCCGACGTTCTCGCAGCCACCGCCCGGAAGCGATGCCGATCGAAGTGACTGGCGCCGGCCGCGGCTCCCGCGACGGGAATCCAGTGTCCTCGGGCGAGCCACGCTCGGCCTCGCGATCGCGGTCGCCGCGGTCGGGGCGCTCGTCGACGAGGCGAACGATGGTCGGCTCCATCCCGAGCAGTGGCTCGGGGCCGCGGCGGTCGTGTGCGGGCTCGGGTTGCTGGTCGGCACCGTGCGCGGCCACGGCCGCTGGTTGATCGTGCCGGGTGTGCTGTTCGCCGGCGCCGGCTACGCGACGGGGATCAGCACCCGACTCGGCATCGATGCGTCCGACACGTTCGGTGAGCGCCGGGTCTGGATCGGCCCGCAGCAGTCGGGCGGACCGCGGACCGCCCACAGCGCGTTCGGTAGCGTCGACGTCAACGTCGACGGCGTTCCCGACGAGCAGGTCGTGGTCGATGCCCGGGTGGGGATCGGCGACATCTCGATCTGGGTCAACGACCAGGTCGCGGTCGAGGTGAGGAGCCGGGTCGACGACGGCGATCTGGAGCTCAACGGCGCCCGACTCGGTGACGACGAGCCGGTGCGGCTGGGGCCCGAGGGCCCGCCCGATGTGATCGTCGAGGCCTGGATCGGCCGAGGTGACGTGAACATCGACACGTACATGTTCGATGTTCTGCCCACGGTGAAGGTGGTCGAGCCGGCGCTGCCCGGGCCGCAGGCGCGGCCGGCGCTGCCGGCGCCCGACGCCCCGCTCGCGGTCGTCAGCGACGCGGTCGCGGCGACCGCCGATGGCTGGTTCGTGCTCGGCGACGGATCGGCGGTGATCGGCCCCGATGATGTGGTCGTCGTCGGCGAGCAGTTCAGACATGACGACGGTGTCAGTGTGATCTCGACGCCATACGGGGAGTTCCAGCTGCTGCCGCGCAGCCTGCTCATCACACCGTTCGACCAGGTGCTCGACCTGCAGGCGATCCGTGCCGAGCTCGCCGCTGCGACGCCGTCGACCACCGTCGCCGCCGACACGGTCGACACCGCTGACACGGCCGATTCGACCACGACGGTCGCGCCCCCGCAGACGACCGTCCCCGCTGTCCCGCCCGGCAGCGTTGGAGGCTGACCATGCGCTCCCACCCGTTCGACGCGCTCTCGTGTGCGCTCGGTCTGGTCATCGCCGGGATCGGTGCGCTCGTGGCGTTCGATGGCACCGACTCGATCGACACCGGCTGGTGGCTCGCCCTCGGTGCACTCGTGATCGGCGTCGGCCTCGTCCCGTGGACGCGA
The DNA here is from genome assembly GCA_036274875.1 of Ilumatobacteraceae bacterium. Taxonomy (GTDB): domain Bacteria; phylum Actinomycetota; class Acidimicrobiia; order Acidimicrobiales; family Ilumatobacteraceae; genus JALOLG01. The sequence goes on along the minus strand of DASUEW010000471.1, from coordinate 1,632 downwards.
AGCCGCCGTCCGACCACGGACGACCCGACCGACGTGATCTCGTGAAGTTTCGGCGCTCCTACGGCGCCGAAACTTCACGAGATGGGGGTTGGCGCGGCGTACCGTGCAGTCGTGCTCGGTGACACGTTGGAGGCCATGCGTGCCGCGGCGCTCGGCTCGAACGATGGCGCGGGCTACTTCCCGGCAATGTACGCGCGAGTCACGCGGCGGGTCATCGACGACACGGAAGCCGGCCGCTTCCTCGATGGTGCCCGGATGGCGACGTTCGTCGTCGAGTTCGCCGACCGCTACCTGGATGCCCGCGCCGACCCGTCGTCGGCGGCGAGGTGCTGGCGGGGGAGCTTCGACGTCGCGGGCGATCCGGCGCTGCTGATCGTCCAGCACCTGCTGCTCGGCATCAACGCCCACGTCAACTTCGACCTGCCGCAGACGGTCGTACGGTTGGTCGACGGCGGCGCCGCGCTCGACGCGATCCGGCCTGACTTCCTTGCGGTGAACGGGGTCCTCGCCGCGACGTACGACGACATCATGGGTGACCTCGACCGTGTCACGCGCTGGACGTCGAAGGCGGCCGCCGGCGGTGGTGGCTGGGTCTTCAACTTCAGTCTTCGGGCCGCGCGCGACCAGGCATGGCGGGCTTCGGTGCGGCTTGCCGCCGAGACCGAGCCGGCGCGGCGCGACGACCTCGCCCACCTCGACGGACTGGTCGCCGTGCTCGCGTTCTTGGTGACGCGCCCGAAACCACCGGTTCGTTGGCTCGTCCCGCTCCTACGCCGCCTCGAGACGCGCGACCCCGAACGCGTGATCCGGGCGCTGCTCGGCCCGTTGGCCTGAGTGCCCAGCCGTCAGCCGGCGATGCTGAACTCGGCGCTGATCGCCGAGATGTGGTGGTGGTTCGTGCCACAGCACCCACCCAGCACCGTGAGCTGCGGAAGTGCCGCGCGTAGCGAGCGGTAGTCCTTCGCCAACTCGTCGGGATCACCGCCGTCGAGCGTCTCGGCCTCGTCGAGCTCGGCGTGGCTCATCTTCGACGCGTTCGCCCGGATCCCGCGGATCCGTGTGACCCACGGCTGCTCGGCGTCGAGGCGGTGCGCGAAGTGGGTCGGATGGGCGCAGTTGACCATGTAGTACAGCGGGTACGAACCGGTCGCCCGGTCGACGGTGTCGATCGCCTCGGCCAGCGATTGACCGGTCGGCAGGTGCCCGTCGGTCTCGACGGTGAAGGAGATCACGACTGGCATCCCCGCCGTGCGTGCGGCCTCGGTGACGCCGACCGCCTCGGCCGGGTAGGTCATCGTGATCGCCGTGATCAGATCGGCCCCGGCGTCGGCGAACACAGCCGCTTGACGTGAGTGGTAGGCGGCAGCCTCGTCGGCGGTCATCAGCGCACCCGCCTGGTAGCCGTCGCCACGCGGGCCGATGCACCCGCTGATCACGATGGGCGACTCGGCCGTCTCGTGCCGCCGCCGGGTCTCACGCAGGAGCTCGACGGCATCGCGGTTCGCGGCGTCGAGTCGTTCCAGGCTGTAGCCGCGCCGCGCCGCCCAGTCGGGGCTGGCCCGCCATGTCGCGGTCTCGAGCACGACACCGACCCGGTCGCGCACGGCGATCGTGGCGTAGCTGTCGAAGTAG
>DASUEW010000470.1:0-5783 GCA_036274875.1 Ilumatobacteraceae bacterium | reverse complement strand
CGTGGCGCTACACGCCGGGCTGAACTAGTTCAGAGGCCGTCGGTGGCCTCCGCCGCGGTCTCGATGACCGGCAGCACGTCGTCTGCGGCCGGGGGCGGCATCACGACCAGGCGATCGACGCCCAGATCGGCGAACGCGCCTGCCGCCTCGCGGGTTAACCGGCCGCGCGGTGTCACCGTGATCTCCAGTTCGCCGAGCTCGGCAGGACGTTCGACGCGTGCTTGCACCGCACCCAATGCGGCGAGGTACTCGGCCGCGATCTCCGGTGTCAGCGCGAAGCCATACCAGCCATGTGCGCGTGTGACGGCACGCCGGTACGCCGCATTGGTGTGACCGCCCACCACGATCGGGATCGGTCGCTGCACCGGCCGCGGGTAGGCGTCGATGCCGGCGAAGTCGACGAACCGGCCGTGGTACTCGGGATGCTCGTCGTACCAAAGGCGCGTCATCGCGTCGAGGTACTCGTCGGTCACCGCGCCGCGCTCGGCGTAGTTGGCGCCGATCGCCCGGAACTCCGGTTCGAGGTAGCCGACACCCACGCCGAACGTGAACCGTCCGCCCGACAGCACGTCGACGCTCGCGATCTGCTTCGCCAGCACGACCGGGTTGCGTTGCGGCAGGATCACGATCCCGGTGGCGAGCCGGATCGTGCTCGTCACGGCGGCCGCCCACGTCAGGGCGAGCAGCGGGTCGAGGGCGGGATCCTGGGGGCCCATCGGCGACGGCGGAACCTGCGGATCGGGCAGCACGACGTGCTCGCCCGCCCACACCGAGTCGAAACCGGCGGCCTCGGCCCCGCTGGCTGCCGCAGCCAGACCCTCGGGCCGGCTGCACGGCCCCATGTTGATGCTGAAAAGACCGAGTCTCATGTCGACCATCCTGGCCGCCGGGCATAGCCTCGGGCGATGCCGACACCGTCCTCATCCAGACCGGCATCCCAACCGGCCGCCGAGCGTCCGCACATGCCCGAGTACGGTGTCGACACACCCGACTGGCAACCACTTCCATGGGAGTGGGCCGCCGAGCGTCTTGCCGTCAACCGCAACTACTGGGTGGTGACGGTGTCCGGATCTGGGCGACCCCACTCGCTCCCGGTCTGGGGCGTGTGGAACGACGACGAGCATCGCTTCGCCTTCTCGTGCGGAGTGTCGTCGCGCAAGGCGAGGAACATCGCCGCCAACCCCGCCGTCGTCGTCGCGTGCAGTGACACGGTCGAGTGCGTCTCGGTCGAGGGAGTGGCGACGCTCCTCCCCGACGGCGACGAGCGTCGAGAGCGATGGATCGAGCGGTACGTCGAGAAGTACGAGCCGGGATCGGACGCGATGGCCGACTTCGTGCGCGGCCACCTCGTCATCGAGGTCGTTCCGCATCGAGCGTTCGGAATCATCGAACGCGAAGACGAGTTCTCGACGCGTGCCACCCGCTGGCGCTTCTGAGGCCACCCGATTCTCGACATACGACGGAGCGGCAGGTCGTCGACCTGCCGCTCCGTCGGGAATCCGCCAGAACAGTTCGGGGGCGCTCAGCGGGACAATGAGTTGTTCCGGTTGAACGTCCTGTAGACGAGCAGCACGATCACGGCACCCACGATGGAGCCGATCACGCCGCCGACTTGAACGGCGCCATCTTCGAGATCGGCGCCGAACAGGACGTAGCCGAGGAAGCCGCCGACGAAGCTGCCGACGACTCCGAGCAACCAGGTGCCGCCGAGGCTCATCGGATCCGGGCCGGGCACCAAGAGCCGAGCGAGCGCTCCGGCGAGGAAGCCGACGACGAGCAAAACGATAATGAACCACAACATGGTGAGTGTCCTTTCAGAGGGGTAGAGGTCACGTCTCGGGCAGCGAGATACCCGGCGCTCGCGAGATCGAAACGGGAATCGAACCGGCTGTCGAAACCGAGCGAGTGCCGTCGCACGCCCCGCGCGAGACTCGCCACCGAATGGGTTACATGCTCGAGGCTCGCTCGCTGCGCAAGCAGTTCAAGGATGTCGAAGCCGTGCGCGACATCGACATCACGGTCGCGCCCGGCGAGCGGGTCGGACTGCTCGGGCCCAATGGTGCAGGCAAGACCACGACGCTGTTGATGCTGCTCGGCGCGATCACGCCCGACCACGGCGAGATCACGATCGGCGGTCACACCCTGCCGCGCCATCGGAGCAAGGCGATGGAAGTCGTCGGCTTCGCGGCCGGCTACCTCCCGCTCCCCGATCGCCTGAAGGTGCGCGAGGCCCTCGGAGTATTCGCCGGGTGGTACGGCGTCCGCGATCACCGCACCGCGGTCGAGCAGGCGCTCGAACGATTCGAGATCCGCCACCTCGCCGACCGGCAGTGCTCCGAGCTCTCCTCGGGCCAACGCACCCTCGTCGGCATCGTCAAGGCGACCCTGCACGAGCCCACGCTGCTCGTGCTCGACGAGCCCACGGCATCCCTCGACCCCGACATCGCGCTGAAGGTCCGTTCGGGGCTGCTCACGTTCTGCGCCACGAGCGGCGCCGCGCTGCTCGTGACCAGTCACGACATGCGCGAGGTCGAACTGCTCACCGAGCGGGTGATCTTCCTGGCCCGTGGTGTGGTGGTCGCCAACGACACGCCGGCCGCGATCGTCGCCACGTACGGCCACGTCGACCTCGAGCAGGTCTTCTTGTCGCTCGCCGCGGAGCACGGGCGATAGGGCGCGCTGTCGATGAGCTGGCACCGCATCCGCACCGTCATCCGGCGGCACGCCTACGTCCTCTGGCGCGCCCCGCACCGGTGGTTCGACATCGCGTTCTGGCCGCTGATGGACGTGATCCTGTTCGGCAGCCTGGGGACGTTCGTCGCCCAACAGTCCGGCGAGTCCGAGACCGCGGTGCCGTACCTGCTGGCCGGCATCATGATGTTCCACATCCTGTTCCAGAGCCAGATCGCGGTGGCGACCGGGTTCATGGAGGAGACCTGGAGCCGCAACCTGCTCAACGTGCTGACGACGCCCGTCACCGAGGTCGAGTACGTGGCCGGCACGGCGATCTTCGGCCTCGCCAAGGTGCTGCTGGCGCTGACGACGTTGTCGCTCACGGCGTTCGGCTTCTTCCGCTTCGACCTCGGCGCGGTCGGGTGGTCGCTCGTGCCGATCGCGCTGATCCTGACCGTCGTCGGGTGGGGCGTGGGCATCGCCAACATCGGCATCGTGCTGCGCTTCGGGCAGGGGGCGGAGATCCTGATCTGGGGCTCCAACTTCATCCTGATGGCGTTCTCCGGCGTGTTCAATCCGGTCGAAGCACTGCCCGGGGCGTTGCAGCCGATCGCTCGCGTGCTGCCCAGCACGCACGCGTTCTCGGCACTGCGCGACGTGCTCGCCGGCGAGCCGCTCGACGCCGGCGGCATCGCCGCCGGGCTCGCCGGCGCGCTCGTGTTCCTCGTCGCCGGCACCGCGTTCAGCATCGCGATGCTGCGCACGTTCCGCCATCGCGGCTACGTCACCCGCTTCAGCTGATTCGATCTCATGAAGTTTCGGCGCTCCTACGGCGCCGAAACTTCACGAGATCAGGTCAGGTGAGCTCGGCGAGGAGGGGGGTGAGGTCGAGGTCGTCGAGGGCCGGCAGGTGGACGTCGACGACGTCGTGGAGCAGGTGCTGCCAGATGTCGTAGCGGAAGAAGTGCTCGCCCTCGCGCACCACGTAGTTGAGGAGGAAGAAGCGGTAGGTCTCCTTCAGGAACAGCACCTCGTCGTCGGCCAGTGGGAACGCGCGGTGATAGGTGCGCAGAAAACGTCGAAACCGGGGTTCGAGCAGGGTGTGGGCGCCGTACGTGAAGCGGGTCTTGTCGCCGGTGCGCGACGACACCCGCGACAGGAAGTAGAAGTCGAGCAGGCGCGACTCGATGCGGAACCAGTCGTAGTCCCACCGGCTGAACAGCGAGAACCGGCCGTGCTCGTCGAACTCGACCGAGAAGTTGCCGAGGTTCCAGTCGATGAGCACCGGGATGCGTTGCCAGTAGTCGTAGCCGCTCTCGAGCACGGCGACCAGGAAGCGGTGGGTGTGGCGGCGGACGACGTCGAGCCGGCTCTGGTCGAGCCCGAACCGGGCCGAAGCGTGCCGTTCGGACACCAGGTCGAGCAGATGGATCGCATCCGACTTGATCGTCTTCGACGTCGGCGGGACCATCGGAGCGATCTCGGCACACGTCAGGTGAAATGCGGCGACCTCCTCGGCCAGGTTGTCGATCTGGTCCTTCGTGAGCACGCGCGGCAGCCGGTCGCGCACCGGCACCTCGTTGTACATGACGGCCCACATCGCGCCGTCGTACCAGATGTACGGACGGCCGGCGGCGGTCGTCAGCGAATCGGCCAGGAAGTGCTCGAACCGCCCCCCTTGCAGGAGCGCATGGCAACGGTGGATGCGGTCGTGGTCCTCGGCGAAGAGGAAGAACGAACCGTAGTTCGACACCTTGGCGATGGCTGTCGACCCGTCGTCGAGCGTGAGCTGGTACACCCGGTTCGTCGACACCATGGCGCTGAGCTCGGCCACCCGCACGAGCCGGCGGGAATCGCCGTAGGCGTCCCATGCCGTGTCGACGACGGATCGGTGGCGTCCCTCGACGGCGTCCACGGGATCGCTCACGAGGCGAGAATTGCACACATGGCCGTCGGAGTTCTCCTCGCCGCGACGATGAAAGGGATGATGCCAGTGGTGATGCCAGTAGTGATGCCAGTAGGGATGCACGTCTTGTGAAAGCCGATCGCGCGCCCGCTGACCACGGCGCCGTGCTGCTCGCGCGCTACGACGAGATGCTCCCGCAGGTCTACGGCTACGTGCTGCGGCGGGTGCGCAACCACACCGACGCCGAGGATCTCACCGCCGAGGCGTTCATGGCGGCGGTCACGTCGATCGGGCGCGGCCAGGTCGACGACGTGACACCGGCCTGGCTGATCGGCATCGCCCGCCACAAGCTCGCCGACCACTGGCGCCGGGCAGAACGCGAGCAGCGCCGCCTGACCGCAGTCGCGTCGAACGAGCCCGATGACGCCGACGATCCGTGGGACGTCGAGCTCGACCTGCTCGACGCCCGCGACGTCCTCGGATCACTCGGCCCGCACCATCGGTCGGCGCTCACGCTCCGGTACGTCGATGATCTCAGCGTCCCGGCCGTCGCCGAGCTCCTCGGGCGCACCGTGCACGCCACCGAGGCATTGCTGGTCCGAGCACGATCGGCCTTCCGGGTCGCCTACGAGGAGGTGCAGACGTGAGCGCCTTCGAGCAGCTGCGCCACACCGACACCGGCGAGCCGATCGCCCCCGATCAGGCGTTCGCGGCCCGACTCCGGGCTCGCATCGCCGAGGCGCTGCAGACCATCGACCCACAGGTCCCCCTCGTCCAACTTCCCGACAGGAGCCCCACCATGACCACCACCGAACACGCCTCGGCACCCGCGCCCGCCACCGCGACCGCTTCTCTCGTCCCCTACGTGTGCGTCAGCGACGCGGCCGCCGCGATCGACTGGTACGTCGCGGTCTTCGACGCCGTCGAGACGGTCCGCTACGTCGGCGACGACGGCCGGATCGGGCACGCCGAGGTGTCGATCGGCAGCGCCCGGCTGATGCTCTCCGACGAGTACCCGGAGATCGGTGTCGTCGGCCCGCAGACGTTGGGCGGCACAACGCTCGCCCTGAACCTGAATGTCCCCGACGTCGACGCCGTCTGGACGCGGGCGATCGAGCAGGGGGCGGACGGCGAGCGCCCCCCGGCCGATCAGCCGTACGGTGAGCGGTCGTGCACGTTCCGCGACCCGTCCGGACACCGTTGG
>DASUEW010000469.1:0-4300 GCA_036274875.1 Ilumatobacteraceae bacterium | reverse complement strand
TTCGAACGTGCCTTGTCGGACTGGTTCGCCCGGCTCGCCGACGCCGTAGAGTCACCCCAGGTCGGTTGGGCGAAGGTCGAGCTCGTGCTCGATGCCGGGTTCCGGTTCTTCGCCGACAACGACGATTTCGTCCGGCTGATGCGCCGCGAGGCGATCGACGGGGGAGCACACCTCGGCATCGACCTGGTAGCGGTGCTCAAGCCGGGGTTCGATCGGGCCGTGACGTACTTCGAGCGCGAGATGGACGCCGGAACGTTCCGCCGGCACGATCCACGCCAGCTGCTGCTCACCGGATACGGCGCGTTGCTGAGCTACTTCTCCGACGCCCCGTTCATCGACGGGCTGCTCGACGCACCGACGCTCGCGCCCGAGACGCTCGCCGTCCGGCGTGATCACGTGCTCGCCTTCTTCAGGGCTGCGCTGACACCTTGACATCGCGACCTTGACCCGCTGGCACCTGACACACCCTCACACCCGACTCGCTGACCGGCTGTCGCGGTGCCGGTCCCGGGTGACCCGGGCTCACTACCGTTGCCAGCGATGAGCACCCCCTCGACAGCTCCGTCGACAACACTGTCGGAGGCCGCCTCGAAGCGACTGCTGGCCGGATTCGGGTTGCCGTTCGCCGACGAGCGTGATGTGTCGAGCGCCGACGAGGCTGCCGCCGCGGCGACCGCCATCGGGTACCCGGTGGTCGTCAAGCTGTGCGGCGACGAGATCGCCCACAAGACCGAACGTGGTCTCGTCCGCCTCCGGCTGAACGACGATCGGGCCGTGCGCGACGCGGCGGGAGAGCTGTTGGCGGCAGCGGAGCCGTCCGACGGCGAGGTGTCGTTGCTGGTCGCCCCGATGGTGGAGGGCAACCGCGAGTTGATCGCCGGCATGCTGCGCGACCGACAATTCGGACCGACGGTGATGCTCGGCGTCGGCGGGATCCTCGCCGAGGCCGTCGCCGACGTGGCGTTCAGGCCGGCCCCGCTCGACCCCGCGACGGCCGCCGAGATGATCGACGACCTCGTGACGCAGAAGCTCCTCGGCCCGTTCCGTGGTGACGCCGAGCTGCGACGCGAGCGTGTCGTCGATCTGCTCGTCGGTCTCGGGCGGCTGGCGATCGAGCGACCAGACGTGGTGAGCGTCGACATCAACCCGCTCATCATCGGCCACGACGGCGTGCCCGTGGCAGTCGATGCACTCGTGGAGCTCGGCGAAGGCGCGGGGGACCGGCCGCCGCCGCGACCACGCCCGACCGCCGAGCAGTTCGACGCCCTGTTCTCGCCGCGCGGTGTGCTGATCACCGGCGCATCGACGCACCCCGGCAAGTTCGGGTTCGTCTCCCTCCACAACCTGCTCGCCGGCGGGTATGCGGGCCGGGTCTTCGGCACCAACCTCCAGGGCGAGGAAGTGCTCGGCGTGCGCACGGTGGCCGACATCGACGATCTCCCTGACGGTGTTGTCGACCTCGTGTTCGTCTGCACACCTGCCGGCGCGAACCCGGCGATCCTCCGAGCGTGCGCCGCCAAGGGCGCGCGGGCGGCGTTCTTGACGTCGGCCGGCTACGGCGAGGCTGGCGAAGCGGGTCGCGTCGCCGAACGCGAGCTCGTGGCCCTTGCCGACGACCTGGGGATCCTGCTCGCCGGGCCCAACGGGCAGGGTGTCGTGTCGACGCCGGCCAGGCTGTGCGCCCAGATCGTCGCCCCGTACCCGCCGGCCGGTCGGATCGCGGTCGCGAGCCAGAGCGGGAACTTCGTGTCGAGCTTCATGAACCTCGCCCGCGCCAGTGGCGTCGGCATCAGTCGCGCGGTCTCGGCCGGCAACGCAGCTGCCGTGTCGGTCGCCGACTACCTCGACTTCTATGCCGACGACCCCGAGACGTCGGTCGGTCTGGCGTACATCGAGGGGATCAACGACGGGTACGAGCTGATGTCGCGGCTCGGACGCGCCGCCAGTCGCAAGCCGCTCGTCGTGCTCAAAGGAGGCGCCACCGAAGGTGGCGCGCGAGCAGCCGCCAGCCACACCGGTGCGCTCGCCGCCGACGACAAGATCTTCGACGGCGCGTGCCGGTCGGCCGGGATCACGCGGGCCACCACCGTCGAGGCCGCGTTCGAGGCGGCGGCGACGTTCGCCACCCAGCCTTTGCCAATCGGACCGAACGTGGTGGTGCTCACCACGGCCGGGGGATGGGGTGTCGTGACGGCCGACGCCATCACCAAGGAGCGCGGGCTGGTGCTGATGCCGTTGCCGGACGACCTGCGCGACGCGATCGACGCCAAGTTGCCACCGCGCTGGAGCCGGAACAACCCGGTCGACTGCGCCGGCGGCGAGACGCGCGACACGATCCCGGAGGTGATGGAGCTGGTCGCCACCCACCCCGACGTGCACGCCATCGTCTATCTCGGGCTCGGCATCCAGTCGAACCAGGCGCGGATGATGCGCGAGGGCGGGTTCTACCCCGATCACGGCCTCGAACGGATCGTCGCCTACCACGAGCGTCAAGACGCTCGGTTCGCCGAGGCGGCCGAGGACTTGATCGTGCGCACTGGCAAGCCGATCCTCGTCGCGACCGAGCTGGCGGTGGCCGACCCGTCCAACCCGGGCCCGGCAGCCGTGCGCGCAACGGGGCGGCTGTGCTACCCGAGCGGCGAACGGGCCGCCGCCGCGCTCGGTCATCTGCGCCGCTACGCCGCCTACCGGGAGCGGCGACTGTCGTGAGCCGGCGTCGAGGTCCGGCGATCGACCCCGTCGCCGTCATCGTCGTGCTCGCCGCGATCCCGGCGTTCCTGCTGTGGTCGCTGTGGAGCTGGGCCGGCGACAAGTCGGAGGCCGCTGACGCGGCGCCGCCGACCTCGACGACCATCGTTCCACCGCCCGCACCGCTCCCGGCGCTCAACACACCGCTCGGGTCATTGCGGCGGACGTCGCCTGCGCTCGCCCGCGACCTCAACCTCGAGCAGTTCCGCACCGCCGCCCAACCGTTGCTCGGCGCGGTCAACGATCGTTCGTGCGTGGCGCTGTCGGTCGACGGCTACGACGCCGGATCGTCCAACGCCGACGTCGCCGTACTCCCGGCCAGCACCGAGAAGCTCGTCGTCGCCGCCGTCGCCCTCGAGGTGCTCGGCGAGACGTTCACGTTCACCACTCGGGTCGTCGGACCGGCACCCGTCGGTGGGGTCGTGACGGGTGATGTCTATGTCGTCGGTGGCGGTGATCCCGTCCTGTCGGGCGACTGGTACGCGACGTCGAACCTCGAGCGGTTCCCCGTGTTCAACGCCACGTCGTTCGATGCGCTGGCCGACGGGCTCGTCGGGGCGGGCGTCACTCGCATCGACGGGCGCGTGCTCGGCGACGGGACGCGCTACGACGACGAGTTCTTCGCGCCCGGCTGGGGGTCCGGCGTGGCCGGGCTCGAGGGTGGGCCGTACGACGCGCTGATGGCGAACGACTCGCGGGTGCTCGGCGACGAGTTGCGGTCGGACGACCCGAGCGCCGCGGCGGCGCGCGAGTTCGTGCGGCTGCTCGGCGAGCGTGGCGTCAGCGTGTCCGGTGACGCAGGGGTTGGCCAAGCACCGCCCGATGCCACTGAGCTGGCCTCGATCCAATCGCTCCCGCTCGCCGGCGTCCTCCACGAGATGCTCGCCAACAGCGACAACAACACGGCCGAGCTGATGGTCAAAGAGCTCGGCGTCTCCGCTGGCGCGGGCGGCACGCGCGACGCCGGGCTGGCGGTGATGACGGCGACGCTCGCGTCGTGGGGACTCGACCTGACCGGTCTCGTGTTGGCCGACGGGAGCGGGCTGAGCCTCGACAACCGGGTCACGTGCTCCGTACTGCTCGCGGTCCTGCAGCGCACTGGGTTCGAAGGCCCGATCGGCCAGGGACTCGCGGTCGCCGGTCAGACGGGAACGTTGGTCGACATCTTCACCGAGTCGGCGGTGGCCGGCCGTCTGCGGGGCAAGACCGGCACGCTCAACAACCCGCCGTTCAACGAGGATCCGCCGGCCGTCAAGGCGTTGGCCGGCTATCTGCCCGTCGACGGGGGAGGAGCCGTCGAATACGTGATGATCCTCAACGGTCCGACGATCTCCGACCAGAGCGAGTACCGCCCGCTGTGGGACCTGTTGGTGGAGGTGCTCGCCACCTACCCGTCGGCCGCCGGACCTGACGAGCTCGGTCCACGATGAGGCCCGGCCCACGATGAGTCGCGGGGGCCGACCAGCTCGGCCCGGCAAGCACGGTCCGAAGCGGCGAACGCGCCGGGGGGCGCTCCTCGTGCTGCTGGTGCTGCTGATCGTCACGATGTCGG
>DASUEW010000468.1:0-2979 GCA_036274875.1 Ilumatobacteraceae bacterium | reverse complement strand
TTCACCGCCCTCGGTGTGCGAGCCAACGCCACACTCCAGGTGCTGAAGCGCTACGCGCGGTTCGGGTTCGTGCGCCGCAACCGGGAACGCCAGCCTGTGAACGACCTCGTCGCCCGATTGCGGCTCAAGGCCGCCTCGATCGAGCAGCCGGCGCAGTACCTGTCCGGCGGCAACCAGCAGAAGGTCGCTCTGATGCGGCCTTTCATGAAGGGCGATCTCAACGTGATCCTCGCCGACGAGCCGACCCAGGGAGTCGACGTCGGATCCCGCCTGGACACCTACGAGGCGCTGCGCGCCAAAGCGGGCGAGGGCTCCGCCGTGCTCGTGAAGTCGAGCGATCCGATCGAGCTCTCCGGTCTCTGCGATCGAGTCGTCGTGATGTCGCGCGGGCGGATCGTCGACGAGATCCAGAAAGCCGATCTCGGTGAACATCGCATCATCTCGGCGATCGTCGGGCACGCCTCGGCACACGGAGACGAGCGGTGACGACCACCCCCTCCACCCCGACCTCGTCGTCCAGACGGAGCACCCGCAACGTGGCGAGCCGGACGAGCCTCGCTCGCTGGATGCCCATCGCGGCGATGGTGGTCTTCATGTTCGTGCTCGGCGCCTACACCAACAGCAAGAACTCGGCGTTCACGTCGACGTTCACCCTCAACGGCATGTTCGTCGCGACGATGCCGCTCGCCTTCGCCGCCATGGGCCAGGCGAGCGCGTTGATGGTGAAGGCGTTCGACGTGTCGGTAGGCGCGTTGATGACGGTGTGCGTCGTCGTCGCCTCGTTCGTGATCACGCCCGACCAACCGTGGTGGTCACTGGGGCTCGGCATGCTGCTCGTCGTCGCCGTCGCACTCGCCACCGGCGCCGTCAACGTCGGGCTGATCCGCGGGCTGAAGCTCTCGTCGATCATCGCCACCCTCGCCACCCTGAGCATCCTCCAGGGCCTCGCCTTGCGGATGCGACCGCAAGCGGCCGGTCCGATCAACTCCGACTTCGTCGACCTTCTGCTCGCCAGATGGGGCTTCATGCCGATCGCGTTCCTCGTCATCGTCGCGATCGCGGTGGTGGCCGACATCTGGCTGTACCGCACAGCAGGTGGCTTGGCGGCCCGCGCGGCAGGGCTCGACGAGGTGTCAGCCGAACGACGCGGCGTGCGCGTCATCTACCTGTTCACGCGGGCGTTCTTCATCTCGGCGTTCGCAGCCGCGATCGGCTCGTTCTTCCTCGCCGCCCAGGTCGAGATCGGCGACCCGACGATCGGCCTCAGCTACACGCTGACGAGCATCGCCGCGGCGGTGCTCGGCGGCGCCAGCCTGCTGGGCGGTCGCGGATCCTTCATCGGCGCCGTCGTTGGCGCCCTGTTCCTGACGCTGATCATCACGGTGCTCCCGTACCTCGGATGGAGCGCGCCGTACGGGCGGATCGCCGTGGGCGTGCTGACCCTCGTGGCGCTGACGTTCTACCAGGCGCCCGCGCTGCTGGTGCGGATGAAGACCTTCTTCGCCAACGTCCGGCTGTCGAGAACACGCTCGACCGCGCTCGCCGACGAGGCCTGAGCGAGGCGGGCCAGACGTCGTGGATCGGCTCGATCGTCTCCTGGCGCTGCGGGAGATCGACGACCTCATCGGTCGCTACTGCATGCTGTTCGACGACCAGCAATGGGATGCGTTCGCCGACCTGTGGACCGAGGATGCGGCCTTCGTCGTCGACGGTGTTGCGTTCGAGGGACGCGACGTCATGCTCGAGTTCCTCAGAACCTGCCTCCCGGAGGGCTACCAGAGCAAGCACATGATCTCACCACCGATCGTCGAGCTGGCCGACGACGGCCGGCGGGCGACGGCGCGGACCGACGTGGTGTGGATCGCGCAGAACTTCGAGATCGCGATCGTGGCGCGCTATGACGACGAGCTCGTGCGCGGCGCTGATGGCTGGCGGATCCGGCGCCGGTCGGAGACCGCTCTGCGCCACCAGCCCGGGCCACCGCCGATGTCGGACGACGCGTTGCGGGTCAGCAGCGCCACGATGCGCCGCGAGACCGGCTGACCACCAGAGCACAGGAGCCTCGATGAGAGTCGTCAGACCAGATGTCCCCGAGTTCGAGACGTTGATCAGCCCCGACGCCGAGCTCACGCAGATCGGTTCCGGCTACGTCTTCAGTGAGGGCCCGGTGTGGAGCGTCGCCGAGCAGGCGCTGTACTTCAGCGACATCCCGGGCGACAAGCGGTTCCGGTGGACCGCGTCGGCGGGCATGGAGCTCGTGATGTACCCGACGTTCAAGGCCAACGGGATGGCGTTCGACATCGAGGGCCGGCTGATCGTGTGCGAGCACGTGTCGAGCTCGATCGCCCGCTTCCATGCCGACGGCTTCCGCGAGACCGTGTGCTTCCACCACGGCGGCGTCTACCTGAACAGCCCCAACGATCTCGTCGCCAGCGCGCGCGACGGCAGCATCTACTTCACCGACCCCGACTACGGACGCTGGAACGACTGGATCGGGTCAGAGCGTGTGCCGTTGCTCGGGTTCAAGGGCGTGTTCCGCGTGGCGCACCAAGGTGGCGAGGCTCAACTCGTCGTCGAGCGCGACGAGTTCGAGCAACCGAACGGTCTGTGCTTCTCGCCCGACGAGTCGCTGATGTACGTGAACGACTCGCCGCGCGCCGAGGTCAAGGTGTTCGACGTCGCCGACGACGGATCGCTCGTCAACGGCCGGATCCTGCTGACCGACATCGGTGGCGGCACCATCGAGGAGGGCTCGGTCGACGGGATGGAGTGCGACGAGTTCGGCAACGTGTGGGTCACAGGGCCCGGCGGCGTGTGGGTGCTGAACCCGAAGGGTGAGCGGATCGGCGTGATCGCGACGCCCGAGGTGTGCGGAAGCCTGTGCTGGGGCGGCCCCGACCTGCACACGCTGTTCCTCACGACGTCGACCACCGTGCACACGATCCCGACCCTGTGTACCTCGGCACCACTGCCGCACTA
>DASUEW010000467.1:0-2321 GCA_036274875.1 Ilumatobacteraceae bacterium | reverse complement strand
TGAGCGAGGGCGTGATCGGCGTCTCAGCCGAGGGCAAAGTCACCATCGCCAACCCGGCCGCGGCGATCCTGCTCGACGCACCGGCGCTGGTCGGGGAGACCGTCGACGACGCCCTCCCGGTCGACGTCGCCCAGCTGTGGCGTGACTCGCAACGGGACGCTGATTTCGACATGGTGGTGTTCGCGCACGACGACGTGACCCTGGAGGCGACCACGTATCCGGTGGGTGGTGACGCCGACTTCACCTCCATCGTCGTGCTCCGCGACGTGACTGCGCAGGCCAGGCTCGAGCGCGCCCGTCGCGACCTCATCGCCAATGCATCGCACGAGTTCAAGACGCCGTTGTTCTCACTGGCGGGATCGCTCGAGCTGATCGACGAGGGCGAGCTGAGCTCGGAGGAGCAGCGCGAGTTCCTCCAGATCATGCGCCAGCAGGTCGACCGGCTGCGCACGATGGCCGTCAGCATGCTCGACCTCTCCCGCGTGGAGGCGGGCTCCTTCGAGCTCAACCCGGAGGACGTGGACCTCGTGGTGGTCGGCCGGTCGGTGCTGGACGAGTTCCAGGCACAGGCGCAGACCAAGGCGGTCGCCCTGTCGTTCAGGGGCGAGGAGGGCGAAACGGCGTGGTGCGACGAGCAGCGGCTGGTACAGGTGCTGCGCGCGCTCATCGACAACGCGATCAAGTACTCTCCGTCGGGCAGCTCCGTGCGACTCTCCTCGAGACTGGAGGAGAAAGAGGCCGTCGTAGTCGTCGCCGACGACGGCCCCGGCATCACCCGCAGCGAGCTGCCGCACGTGTTCGAGCGCTTCCACCGCGGCCGCGACGAGCGCGCGACGACCGCGGGCGCGGGCCTCGGGCTCTCCATCGCCCGCGAGCTCACCGAGATGATGGGCGGCAGCATCACCGCGGAGTCGCCGCCGGACGGCGGCGCGCGCTTCACCGTCCGCCTGCCGCGTGCAGCCGGCGGGCGCCGTCGTCGTGCCTCCTCCGAACGGAGCGGGGGCGTTCACACGCCTTAATCCACGCCGTGCGGTTGCTTAATACTCCTGTAGGGGACAGGTAATAGCCGAACGGCATCTTACGGATGACTATCGGCCAGGGCGGGCGCGTCTCCCTCCCTGTGCAGCACAGCGAAAGGGAAGCAGGCATGAAGCTCAAAGGGTTCCTGGCGGGCCTCGCGGGCGGCGCCGTGGCCGCCGCGGCCGTCGTCCTCCTCCTGGTGTTCGTGTTCGACATCGGAGCGGTCAGCAAGACGGTCGTCCAGGCAACGCCTGAGACTCCGACGGTCTACAGCACCCCATCCGCGTCCACGACCGGCGGCGGGCTCACGCCGGAGCAGATCTACAGCACCCTTTCGGGCGGCGTCGTGATGGTCCTGGCGGAGTTCGGCGGATCGGGGACCGACCAGTTCGGACAGCCTCAGAGCGCGCAGGCGCTCGGGACGGGCTTCGTGGTCGACAGTGAGGGCTACATCCTGACCAACGCGCACGTCGTGGACGAGAACGGACAGCGCGCGAACAGCGTCACGGTGGTCTTCAACAAGGGCGGCTCCGAGACGCAACGCGTCCCCGGCCAGCTGGTCGGCGTGGACATCGGCAGCGACGTCGCCGTCATCAAGGTCGACCCGGCCAAGGTCGACCTCAAGCCTCTTCCGCTCGGCGACTCCGACGACGTCGTCGTCGGCGAGCCGGTCGTGGCCATCGGCAACCCGCTCGGCTACGACTTCTCCATCACGTCCGGCATCGTCTCGGCGACGGGGCGCAGCCTCCAGGCGCCCAACGGTCAGACCATACCGAACGGCATCCAGACGGACGCCGCGATCAACCAGGGCAACTCGGGCGGGCCGCTCATCGACAGCGCCGGCAACGTCATCGGCATCAACGAGCAGATCGCCACATCGGGCGGCGGCAACCAGGGCTTGGGCTTCGCCGTCCCCATCAACACTGCCGTCCACTCGCTGGAGCAGCTCAAGGCCGACGGCAAGGTGACATACGCCTGGATGGGCGTCAGTCTCCAGACCCTCACCAGCGACATCGCGGGCATGTTCAACATGCAGACGCAGGGCGGCGCCCTGGTGCAGGCGGTCTCCCCGGACAGCCCTGCGTCCAAGGCCGGCATCCAGGGTGGCGACCAGACGGTGACCGTGCAGGGCGAGCAGTTCACCATCGGCGGCGACGTCATCGTCAAGGTCGACAACACCGAGGTCAAGACGGCGGACGACCTGATCGCGTATCTCGGCACCAAGAAGCCGGGCGACACCGTCACCGTGACAGTCGAGCGTGACGGCAAGACCGAGGAGGTCGACGTCACGCTGGCGGAAC
>DASUEW010000466.1:0-2927 GCA_036274875.1 Ilumatobacteraceae bacterium | reverse complement strand
GTCGACGCGTGCCCTTCGATGAGCGACAGGTCCGAGCCGCAGATGCCCGCGAGTCGGGTGTTGACGCGATGCCAGCCGGGTCCGGGCAGCTCTGGCTCGTCGACGTGCCGGTACTCGAGCGGCCCGACTCGCACGGCCGTCGACGGGCTGACCGCGGCGGCGATCCGCGCCAACCCCAGCTTGGCGACGTTGCGCCGGATCTCGAGGGCCTTCACAGATGGGACTCCTCGAATCGGCGGCGACGTTCGCGCTCGACCATCAGCGGGCCGATCGGCAGCAGCGGACGGGGTCCGCCCTGCGCCTTCGACCACTGCTCGACGAGCCAGCCGCGCTTGCGGGCGATCGCCGCCAGGCGGGTCTCCGGGTTGACCGCCACAGGGAACCCGACCGCCTCGAACAGCGGCAGGTCCGACGACGAATCGGCATACGCCACGCACTCGTCGAGCCGGAAGCCCTCGGCCTCGCAGTAGTCGGCCAGGATCTGCGCTCGTGCCTCACCGGTCGGCGGGACCGACATCATCTCGCCCGAATACGTCCCGTCCGGCCGCGTGCTCATCGTCGCCGCGACGATCTCGTCGAAGAGCGGGCGCAGGCCGTTGACGGCGAAGTCGAGTGCACCGGTGATCAGCACCGTGCGATGACCGGCGGCCCGGTGCTCCCGCACACGGCGGATCCCGGCGGGGAAGCTCTTGGTGATGATCAGATGGCTCAGCAGCTCGCGGGCGTCTTCTTCGATCTGATCGACCGGCGCATCTTCATACCGCCGGTAGAAGTGGCGGAGGAAGTCGGTCCGGTCGCGCCGATCGAGCTTCAGCAACCCCGGTGCCTGGACGAGCGTGCGGGCGACGTACCGGATCCGCTCCGGTGTGTTCAGCCGGCGGGTGGCGAGCCACGAGTAGCTCTCGACGACGTTCGACGCGATCAGCGTGTTCTCGAGATCGAACGCGGCCACGTGGCGCTTGGGGTCGAGCACCTGCTTGCGGAGTCGGGTCATGCGATCGGTGCTGCGCGCCTTCCCCGGCGTCGACTTGACGCGGGCGTGCTCGACGATCGACGGCAGGTGGATCTCGTGGATGTAGAACGGCCAGTCGATCGCTCGCGGGTCGAAGCGGAACTGCTGCTGGTCGGCGGGATCGAGCGACTCCCAGAGTGAGAGCAGGTTGTCGACCTGGTAGATCGCCTCGCATTCGGTGTAGAGGCCGTACAGCTCGACGTACTCGAGGGCGCGCTCGACCTCGATCCGCTTCTGCTCGAGCGTGGCGGCGAACTCGGCCTGCTTGCCGCGCAGGGGGAGCGATTGCATCAGCTTCTCGCCGCGTGTGATGGCCGACTTGGCCCGCGTCAGCTGCGCCTGCACCCGGCCGCGGCCGGGGAAGCTCCACTCGGGAACCACGATCGGCTGGCCCTCGTTGTCGTACAACGGGTGCGCCGTGAACCAGTCGCTCACGGCGTCGACGAGCGTGCGGTACTTGAGCGGGTTGATGCCACCGGACGCGACCTGGGTGATCGCCGGCGCCCGCTCGGGACCGGCCGCGGCGACGGCGATGATCGCGGCCACGACCATGTCGACGGGGATCACGTCGACCGTTCCCTCCGGTGTGCCGGGGAACTCCTTCAGCAACCCGCGTGCGTACGAGATGATCACGGGCTCGGCCATGCGGAACCCGCGGATCCACCCTGGCTGCGGCTCGGCCCACGCCGACTCGATGATCGACGGGCGGACGATGCTGACCGGCACGTCCCCCTTCGACTCGGTCAGCGCCTGCTCGCCGAGCGCCTTGGTGAACGCGTACGCGTCCGGCCACCCGACCGACGCCGCCCGCGACCGCCCGGCGGCGACGAGCTGGTCCTTGATCCAACGCGTCCGGAGTTGCTCGGTCTTCGACGCGAGTGCCGGTGCGCCCGCGGCGCCGATCTCGCGGTGGGCGTCGCGCCGGAACTCGGCGAGCCGAGAGGGTTGGCGGCTGGCCGCCTCCGTGTCGCCCTTGAGGCGCCGAGCCGCGGCGACCTCCGCCTTCCACGAGAGGCCGATGTCGAACGGGCCCTCGCTCACCAGCTGCTCCGGCGCCTTCCCGCGGCGGTTGCCGGCGACGTAGCACGTCGACACGGAGATGAGGTGGGGTGTGATCGCGAGGCTCTGGCACAGCTGGGCGACTCGCGTCGGCCCGAGCAGGTTGATCTCGACGGCCGCATCGAGCGGTGAATCGAACGACACGGCGGCGGCCGAGTGGATGACGATGTCGCACGAGGCGAACACCGCCCGGGCGGCCTCGTCGAGGCCGAGGCCATCGGTGCCGACATCGCCGGCGATGGTGCTGATGCGTCGACTGATCTCGTCGTCGAAGGCCTCGCCGAGCTCGGCCCGCAGATGGTCGAACGCGTCGTTGTGGACGATCTCTTTCTGCATGCGCTTGTGGGCCGACGTTCTCCGGCCGTCACGGATCACGAGCACCAGCTCGCAGCCCGGCACCGAGCGGATGAGTCGTTCGACGAGCGCGGTGCCGACGAACCCGGTCGCACCGGTGATGGCGATCCGTCTCCCCGTGAGCGACTCGGCGATCACGGGAGAAATGTCTACCACGTGCGTCTACCATTTGGTAGAGAGCACGTCCCTTCCCCCTGTTTGTGTCACCGACATCGGCGAAGATCGCCGGTATCGGTGACACAAACAAAGGGAAGACGGGTCAGAGGGCGTTGCGGCGGGCGATCTCGGAGTAGACCCTGGCGCTCGACTTCGGGGTGCGCACCTGCGTGTCGTAGTCGACGTGCACGATGCCGAAGCGTTTGCTGTAGCCGTACGACCACTCGAAGTTGTCGAGCAGCGACCATGCGAGGTAGCCGCGCAGATCGACACCCTCCTCGATCGCGGCGTGCGCCGCCGCGAGATGTGAGCGCAGGTAGGCGACGCGGTCGGGATCGTCGACCTC
>DASUEW010000465.1:0-3336 GCA_036274875.1 Ilumatobacteraceae bacterium | reverse complement strand
TTTGGCGGTTGGGCTGGCCGCGGTGTTCACGTTCCCGCTGCGTCACGGCGACGGCAGGCTCGGGGCGCTCGATCTGTACCGCGACACTCCCGGCGAACTGGATCCCCACGACATGGACGCGGCGCAGACGATGGCAGACGTCGCGGCTGCCTATCTGATCAATGCCCAAGCCCGTGAGGAGGCCCACGCCACCTCCGAGCGCTTCCAGCACGACGCTCTGCACGACCCGCTGACAGGGTTGGCGAACCGCGTGCTCCTGCAGGAGCGACTCGAACACGCCTCCGAGCGACGCAAGCGCTCGCATGCCAACGCCGCGATCCTGTTCGCCGACCTCGACCGGTTCAAGCACGTCAACGACACCTACGGCCATCAGGTCGGCGACGAGCTCTTGATAGCCGTCGCCCACCGGCTCTCGAACCTGGTCCGATCGGGCGACACCCTGGCTCGGTTCGCGGGGGACGAGTTCGTGTTCCTCTGCGAGGACCTGCACAGCCTCGCCGACGCCGAGGTCCTCGCACGACGCATCGACGAGGCGTTCGACGCACCCTTCGTGTTGACCGCCAGCCAGCACACGATGACGGTCTCCGCCAGCGTCGGAATCGCGTTCGCCGGGCCCGGCGAAGGATTCACCAACGAGCTCGTGGTCCAAGCCGACATGGCCATGTACCAGGCCAAGCGCAATGGCGGCGCCGGCCATCAGCTGATCGACATGCGGCCCTTCTCGTTGAGCACCGGCAGCTCTCGGAAGGTGAGCAGTGACGCGCCCGAATGAGCGGCGAACGAAGGTCCTGCTTGTTGTCCAGAGCGATTCGGACGCAGATCTGTTCGAGGCGATCCTCGACGCAGCCGGTCCAACGGCGTTCAACGTCGTCCGGGTATCGACCCTCGCCCAGGCAACGTCATTCGTCGCAGCAGCGGCGACCGTGGGCACGCCAGTCGATTGCGCGGTCGTCGACCTCGGCTGCCCGGATGCGGAGGCGATCGAGATCATCGAGACACTCAGCGCCCGTTCACCGGCCGCGGCGCTCGTGGCGCTGACTCGACGTGACGACGACGAACTGGGTGTGGCGACGATCGAGGCGGGGGCAAGCGACTACGTGTCGAAGAGCGCAATGGACGCCAAGCTGCTCGTGCGCTGCATCCGCCATGCCGTGCTCCGCAAGCGTTTCGAATCGTCGTTGGCCGACGCTCGAACGGCACAGGAGCTGGCGAAGGAGGCCCTGGTTCATCACGCCCTCCATGATCCACTGACCGGACTCCCGAACCGCTCGCTGTTCGTCGATCGGCTCCGCCACGCCCTCGACCGTTGGTCCGGGCAGCCCTCGACCCTCAGCGTGATCTATTTCGACATCGATCGGTTCCACTTGATCAACGACAGCCTCGGCTACCCGGTCGGCGATCAGCTGCTGGGGGTCGTGGCCACTCGGCTGACCGGTCTCGTGCGCCCCGGCGACACCCTCGCCCGCATCGGCAGCGATGAGTTCGCCGTTCTCTGCGAGGGGTTGACAGGAGAGGGGGCGGTCGGCGTGGCCGACCAGGTGTGCGCGGCGATGACCGAACCGCTCGCGTGGAGGGGCGGTGAGCTCGTCGTCTCGGTCAGTGCCGGCATCGCGGTCTCGACATCCGAGTCGAGCAGCCCGGACTCACTCCTGACCGACGCGGAAGCCGCCATGTACCGCGCCAAGCGCGAAGGGCGTGCCCGCTCGGCCGTCTTCGCCGAGACGATGCGCAGCCGCGCGATCGGGCGACTCGACACCGAGGTGTCGCTGCGCCAATCCATCATGAACGGTGATCTCCGGCTCCACTACCAGCCGATCGTGCACCTCGTCGACGGACAGGTCCTGGGCCATGAGGCACTGGTGAGGTGGGATCACCCCACGCGCGGTTTGCTCGGGCCCGATCAGTTCATCAACGTCGCCGAGGAGACCGGACTGATCATCCCGCTCGGCACGTGGGTACTCCAGGAAGCCTGCCGGCAGGCGAAGCGATTCCAGATCCGCGATCCGCGGTGGTCGCGCCTGACGATGTCGGTGAACCTCTCTGGTCGCCAGCTCGCCCAACCCGACCTCGTCGACCTGATCGCCTCGGCACTCGACGACGCCGACCTCAGGCCGGAGCACCTTCAGCTCGAGATGACGGAGGGCATCTTGATGGACGACGCCGCGGCGACGATCGGCATCCTCGAGATGCTCAAGGGGTTGGGTGTCCGTCTCGATGTGGACGACTTCGGGACCGGCTACTCGTCGCTCGCCTACCTGAAACGCTTCCCGGTCGATGTCCTCAAGATCGACCATTCCTTCGTCCACGACCTCGGGAAGGACCCCGAGGACGCGGCCATCATCGCCGCTGTCGTGAGCCTTGCCGATGCCCTGGGCTTCACCGTGATCGCCGAAGGCGTGGAAACCGCCCTTCAACGAGACTGCCTTTTCGGTCTCGGCTGTACCAGCGCGCAGGGCTACCTCTTCGCCCATCCCGTTGACGCGTCAGCGGCGGAGACGGCGCTCGACCACGCGATGGGTCGTCGCCCCGGCGGTCACAGCGAACACGACGATGAGCGGGCCGTCACAGCCGGCCGCCCATAGGAGAGGCGTGTCATGGACACATGGGAGTACCTGATCGTGTCGCTGCCGCAGTTCGAGCCGGCCAAGGCCGCCCAAGGTCACTCGGTTGCGGTTGCGATGCTCAACCGCGAGGGCGCCAAAGGCTGGGAGGCCGTCGAGATGACGGCACTCGGCGACGGAACGTTCGCGGTGTTGCTCAAGCGACTGACGCCGCCGAAGCCGCTGCGCGCCCACGAGCCATGACGCACGACGGGGTTCCCCCGCGCTGAACGCCCTAGAATGGGTTGCTCGGTGAGCCGGGAAGTCTGGTCGGCGCGTTCGTTCCGTCGACCCCCCGAGGAGTCCCACCGATGGCAGCAGCCCCACGGCTCTCGAGTGCCCGTCCCACGTTCTTGCAGAGCGAGAGCGTGCTCGCTCGGGCCGCCCAGCCGTTCGTGCGGTTCCTACAAGTCGAAGCGGCCGGTGGCATCTTGCTCGTCGCCGCGACGATCACCGCGCTCGTATGGGCGAACTCACCGTGGGATGCCGGCTATGAGTCGTTCTGGGCGACGAACGTCCGAGTGGAGGTCGGGCCGTACGTGTTCGAGGAGGATCTCGCCCATGTCGTGAATGACCTGCTGATGGCGGTCTTCTTCTTCGTCGTCGGGATGGAGATCAAACGAGAGCTCGTCGTGGGCGAGCTTCGTGACCGTCGTTCGGTGGCGCTTCCGGCGATGGCGGCGCTGGGCGGCATGATCGTCCCCGCCACGATCTTCATCGCGTTCAACGCCGGCGG
>DASUEW010000464.1:0-10470 GCA_036274875.1 Ilumatobacteraceae bacterium | reverse complement strand
GATGTCGCCAACGACCCGGGGAGCCTCGCCTCGCGCACCGCGCTGTTGGAGCGAGCCTCGTCACTGGTGGCGACGCTGCACACGACGGCAGCCGACATCGCCAGCGTCAAGGACTCCGCCGTCGATCGTGTGGTGACGCTTGCCTCCGAGGTGAACGGGCTGGCGACCGAGATCGCAACGCTCAACGCCCAGATCGCGGCGACGCCCTCGGCTGCGCACGACCTGCTCGACCACAGGGAGATGCTCGTGACCCGGCTCGCCGAGCTCACGGGCGCACAGCCACGCGAAGCGGAGCGTGGCCAGATCGACGTCTACATCGGTGGCCGGGCCATCGTCACCGGTGCTGCGGCGCACGAGATCTACGCCGCCGAGGCCGACAACACCGTGGTCCCGCCAACAGCCCCCACCCTCAAGTGGAGGGTCGGCGACCAGACCGTCGCCGCGTCGTCGGGCGAGGCGGCTTCGCTGTTCATCACGATCACCGACATCGTCCCGCGGTACACCGCCGCGCTCGACGCAGTCGCAGCCAAGCTCGTCACCGACGTCAACGCGCTGCACAGCGTCGGCTACGGGATGGACGGCGTGGTCACCGGCAAGAACTTCTTCGTCCCGGCCGATCCGGGTCCCCCGGCCGTCCCGGTCACGGCGGCGACCATCCGACTCTCCGCCGATGTCGCCGGGCTTCCTCAGAACATCGCGGCCGGTGCGGCCGCCGGCGCGCCTCTCGACGGCGAGCAGGCCAGGGCTCTCGCCGCGCTCGTCGATTCGACCGGCGGTGCCGATGTCGACTACCGGGCACTCATCGCCGGCCTGGCGGTCGAGACGCGGGGCGCGATCCGTCGTGCCGACAACCAGGCCCAGGTCACCGACACCGCGATCTCCGACGCCGAGTCGGTTGGCTCGGTGAGCATCGATGAGGAGATGGCCAATCTCGTCGGCGCCCAGCGTGCCTACGAGGCATCGGCCCGCTTCCTGACTGTCGTCGACGAACTGCTCGGAACACTCATCCAGCGGACTGGAGTGGTGGGCAGATGAGCTCGATGAGGGTGACCAACTCGATGATGGTGCGTTCGACGCTGCGCGACCTCAACGCTTCGCATTCGCGCCTCGCCCGCACGCAGGAGACGCTGTCGACGGGTCGTCAACTCGTCAGGGCGTCCGACGACCCGGCGGTCGCGGCCGATGCGATGCGTCTGCGTGGGCTGACCCGCCGTTCCGAGCAGTACGCGCGCTCGCTCGGCGATGCCCAGGGCCTGCTCGGCAGCGCCGACAGCGCGCTCACGATGTCGCTGGAACGCTTGGAACGCGCCAAGGAGCTCGTCGTACGGGCCAGCAGCACCGGCGGCCTCTCCGACACGAACGCCAAGAACGCGATGGCCATCGAGATCCGGGCGATTCGTGCTGACCTCATCGCACTCGCGAACACACGGCACGGTGAGCGTTCGGTGTTCGCCGGCAACGCGGCAGGAGCCGCGTTCACCGCGGCCGGTGTCTACGACGGTGACGAGGGCGCAGTGCGTCGCGACGTCGCCGCCAACACGTCAGTGCAGGTCAACGTGACCGGTACGGGCGCCTTCGGTGTCGAGATGGCCATCAGTGGTGATGCTGTCGGCAATGTGTTCGAGGTCCTGGAGCGGATGGCAGTTGCCGTCGAGGCGGGCAACGGGACGGCTGTCGCCACCGAGCACACCAACTTGGACGCCGCAACGGTGCGGGTCGGAGTGGCGACCGTCGAGATCGGCAGCCGTGGCGCTCGCATGAACGAGATCCAGGTGCGAGCCGAAGACGACGAGCTGCGCCTGCGCACGCTGCTGTCCGAGGCCGAGGACGTCGACATCGTCGAGGCGCTCGTGAACGCCAAGTCGCAGGAGAACGCCTACCAGGCGGCCCTGCAGGTCGCGGCGAAGATCATCCCGATGTCGCTGCTCGACTTCCTCCGCTGATCTCTCACGTCGGTTCCAACGCCATCTCGTAAAGTTTCGGCGCTCGTACGGCGCCGAAAGTTCATGAGATGGCGACAGGTGCTAGCGGTGGTTCGTGATCGTGTCGCCGGCGGTGGGGTCGCCGCCGGTCACATGGTGGTTCTCGTCGTCATGGCGCGCGTGCTGAGCACGCGCCAGCATCCGATCGATCGAGCCGAGCAGGATCCAGAGCACGATGGCGACGCCGAGGGCCCTGCCGAGGGCGAGGTCGAGGCCGTCACCGGTCTGGACCGACTGGGCGAGCACCGCGCCGCTGGTGGAGACCACAGCGAGCATGACCAGCGCCAGCCGCCAGGGGCCGAGCGGGCCGCTCTTCGGTCGGTCGTCGTCGTCGGCGGTCTTCGCGCGGCGGCTCACGATTGGTCCTCGATGATCGCGTCGGCCTCGACCGAACGTCCGTCGTCACTGGTGACCACGACGTGCACGGCGATCCGCCGTCCATGGAGTTGCTCACTCGTAAGTCGGGCGAGCTCGGCGGCGGCCGACACCGCGAGATCGACGTGGCCCCGGGTCGGAAGCAGGATCCGGCGCCGAGCTGACGCGGGCTGCGGCGCAGTGGGCGCCGGCTGTGGCGTTGCGGCTACCGGAGGGGTTTCGGGAGCCGGAGCCTGAGTTGGCGCGGTGCGCGCTGCGGTCCGATCGTGAGCGCGGATCTGGTCGAAAACGACCGACACCTGGTCGACGACCGGTTCAGCCGTCGGCGGCGGCGGCGAATCGATCGCGACACGACTGACGATCGTGTCGGCGCCGACAACGGCTCGAGCGGTCAGCAAGCCGGTCATCGAGGGTCCGGTCAGCGAAGGCCCGGTCAGCGTGGGCCCGGTCAGCGGCGCTGAGACTGAAGGAGCGAACGTCACCGGTGCCGTCGCCGAATCTGTCGAGTGTGTCATCGACGTGAGCTGCTCGAACCAATTGCTGCTCTCCTCCTCGTCGGTGGCGGCCACGAGACGCTCCAGCGCCTCGTCGACCGTCTCGTCGTGCATGGCGACGGTCACCTCCACCCCGAGCTCGGTGGCGAAGAACCCCCCGATGCCACCGCGACGGATACGGTCGGCGGCCAGGACCTTCACACGCGGGCCGAGGGCCTTCTGGGCGGCCTCGACCGCGGCGTCGTACGTGGCGCCGCGGAACTTCACGACCGAGGCGTCGTCAGCTGACGGCTGCGAATGCATTGTGGTCCTCCTCGGACCTGGACGCGTCCAGGTCGATCTGTCCGACTACTTCGACCTCCAGGTGGTCGCCGATCTCGTCGTACGACACCACCGCCACCGTGGGGGCAGCGGACTTCAGCATGCGGCGCAGCGCCGGACGCAGCACCGCCGAGCACACGACGGCGAGCGTGACGCCTCGTCGGGCCGCCTGGTCGTTCGCCGCGTTGACCTGCGCGATCAACGACTCAGTGTACGGCGGCGCGAGCTCGAGGAGTGTTCCCGCATCGGTGATGCGCAACGCGCCGGCCAGTCGCTCTTCGCTGAACGGGGCGACCGTCACCACGCTGAGGCGGCCGTCGGTCGCCAGCGCGGCGGTGATCGCCGGGCCCAGCTCGGCGCGGGCGGCCTCCACGAGCGCCTCCGGCGTGCGAACCGTGCGCGCCCGTTCTCCGATCGCTTCGAGGATGCGCACGAGGTCTCGCACAGGAATCCCGTCGTCGAGCAGCGTGGCGAGCACACGTTGCACGTCGGCCGTACCGAGGTTGGCGGTGGCGAGATCCTCGATCACCGTCGGGTCCGTGGCGCGCACACCGTCGATGAGGTCCTTCACGTCGGTGCGGCTGAGCAGGCGGCCGGCGCGCCGGCGGACGATCTCGGAGAGATGGGTGACGATCAGTGTCGAGCGGTCGACGACAGTGTGGCCCGCCAGTTCGGCCTGGACGCGGAACTCGACCGGCGTCCAGCGGGCGTCGAGCCCGAAGACCGGCTCTTTCACGTCGTCGCCCGGCAACGGGTCGAGGTGTTCGCCGATCACGAGGACGCGGCCGGCGGGCGCGACACCCTGGCCGACGGCGACGCCGTGGGCCTTGATGACGTACGAGCTCAGGGGCAGCTGGGCGTCGTCGCGTGTTCGAACCGGCGGCATCACGAAGCCGAGCTCCATGGCCAGCTTGCGGCGCAGCGCCGAGACGCGGTCGAGCAGATCTCCACCGCTGGCGCCGTCGACGAGCTCGATCAGGTCGAGGCTGATGTCGAGCTCGAGCGGCTCGATGCGTGCCTCGTGCGCCATCTGTTGGGGCGATGGCGGTGCGACCGGCTCCGACGAGAGCGCTTCGGGAACGATGACGGTCGGGGTACGGCTGGCGAGTCGGTGGCCGAGCAGCGCGAGCGAGCCGCCGATCACCAGGAACGGCACGCGGGGGAGTCCGGGAATCAGCCCCATCAGCATGATCATGATGCCGGCGGTGCGGATCGCCGAGCCCTGGTGGCTGAACTGGGCGAACACGTCGGATCCGAGGTCGGCGTTGCCGGTCGAGCGGGTGACGATGAGCCCGGCGGCGATCGAGACGAGCAGCGCCGGGATCTGCGAGACGAGCCCGTCACCGACGGTGAGCAGGGCGTAGGTGCTGATCGCCTCGGTGATCGGCATCCCGCGCTGCACCACGCCGATGAGGAACCCGCCGATGAGGTTGACGGCGGTGATGACGAGCCCGGCGATCGCGTCGCCCTTCACGAACTTCGAGGCGCCGTCCATCGCGCCGTAGAAGTCGGCCTCGTCGGAGACGTCCCGGCGGCGCTGGCGGGCTTCGTCCTCACCGATCGCGCCGGCGTTGAGATCGGCGTCGATCGCCATCTGCTTGCCGGGCATGGCGTCGAGGGTGAAGCGCGCCGATACCTCGGCGACGCGCCCGGAACCGTTCGAGATGACCACGAACTGAACGAGCGTGAGGATGAGGAAGATCACGAGACCGACGACGAGGCTGCCGCCCACGACGACCGAGCCGAACGTGGCGATCACCTGGCCTGCCTCGCCGTTCGACAGCACAGCGCGCGACGTCGCCACGTTGAGCGCGAGCCGGAACAGGGTGACGATGAGCAGGAGGGCCGGGAAGGAGCTGAACTCGAGCGTCTTGGTGACGTTCATCGACACCAGCAGGATCAGGATCGCGATCGAGATGTTGGCAACGATCAGCATGTCGATGAGCGTCACGGGCAGCGGGATCACCATCACGGCGACCACCATCACCACGGCAGCCGGGAACATCACCCTTCCCGCTCTGCTCGTCTCCATACGTCCTCCGTAGGCCCTGGTCTCGTCGGTCTCGACGTCCGGGCGACACAAACCAACTTGCGTGGATCGGTTCAGGCCGGACCATCACGACTGTTCGCAGGAAGCGACGCTTGTCGAGAAGCTCAAACCGACCATTCGGGGGGAGCTCGACAAGAAAACTTGAAGGAGATTCACATGCAGCTCGAGACCACCAGATTTGGTGTCGTCGAAGTCGACGAAATGAGCACAATCGACGTCCCATCAGGCGTTCCAGGCTTTGCCGACATGCGCCGCGTCACATTGCTCGGTGCGGGTGCGATGCCCGGAGTGCCGGCAACCACCGACCAGAACTCGATGTTCTGGATGCAGGATGTCGACGACGGCGCACGCGCGTTCTTGTGCATCGATCCGTGGATGACGTTCCCGGACTACGACGTCGAGATCGACGAGAAGGCCCTGGAGATCCAGGACAACAACAACGTGTGCGTTCTCGCACTCGTGACGGTCAATCGCACCGAAGGGGAAGCGACGATGTCTGCGAACCTGCGGGCGCCGATCGTGATCGACCTCGGCACCCGCCGGGCGCATCAGCTCATCCTCAGTGACAAGACCTGGCCGTTGGACGCCACGTTCGCGACAACGGCGCATGCCGACGCGACACAACTGTCCGTGGTCTGATGTTGGTGCTCACCCGTCGCCACGGCGAACGGATTCACATCGGTGAAGACATCGAAGTGACCGTTCTCGAGATCGGCCGCGACCATGTCCGCTTGGGCATTCTCGCTCCCGCATCGGTGGCGGTGCACCGCGACGAGGTCTACCAGGAGATCCTGGTGGCCAACAAAGCCGCGGCGACGGGAACGGATCTCGGCACAGCCGAAGCCGTACCCGTCACGCCGAGGCCCAATCGCCCCCGGCGTCCGATCCCTCGGCCGCCTGCGGTGTCCGCACCCTGATTTCAGTCGGGGTCGCGGCGAGCGGATGAACCCGCCCGCCGTGACCCCGCTGAAACGCGTTTTCGGGGCGACCGGATCCGCCTCCCCTCGAGCATCTGGGCTGCAATCCGTCGCGACAGCCGCGGCGATCAGCAGCCCAGAACAACTGGAGGAACCCCGAGTCGCAGATCACTCGACGCATCAAGGCAGTTCCGCGTGCACAGAGAGACGCAGAAGTGACGGCTCCGCGATGAACCAGCCGCTTCTCGGCCACCCTCCGCTGCCGTTACAGGTCGCCAGACTGCCCCAACCCCTTCGCGCCACAGGGAGCCTTGGCTCAGATCACCTTTCCCATGTGGATGTCCTCGGGCTCCAGCTCGAGGAGCTCCGGTAGCGGCTGCGCCATGGGCCGATAGCCGCGACCCAGGTAGAAGCGCACCGTGTTCTCGGACGGCGTCGCGGTGACGACGATCTCGGTGTCACCGGCGCGGCGCGCGATCAGTTCCAGGTCGACGGACAGTCGGCTGCCGATGCCGGCGGACCGGAAGTCCTGGCTGACGTGAAGATATGCGAGTTGCGCGATCGCGGGGCGGATGTGCGGTACGACCACTCCGATGCCAACTAGCCGTCCGTTCGAGAACGCGCCACGCGCGATTCCGCCCGCGTCGGCGTAGTGCACGAGCGCTTGGTGCTGCGCGTCGACGGAGTGTTCGCCGTGTCCGTCCGGATCCCAGGCGGGCGCGCTCCAAGTCCCTCGGCGCGCAACGAGTTCGGTGCCATGTTGCTCGAAGAGGACGTCAATGCGCTCGGTGCGGTCGATCTCGCCGACGCACGACAGCTCGTTGCGCGCAAGATCGCGGATCTCGACGGGCGGCTCCACCCCTACAACCTTGCCACGCGAAAGGAGCGCTTACCGCAGCCTTCGGCCGCAACCAGAGGGCCGCTCGGATGGCGTGGCGTCGGGAAACGCGTGACGTCGCCGACCTCCACGACGATGATCGCCGCGATCGTACGCCCGACACCGTTGATTGCTTGCACCGCCTGATAGCCGCGGTCGTGACGCAACCGGCGGTGGATCTGGCGTTCGAGCATCACGATCTCACGGTCGTAGATCTCGATCAGATCTCGCAGCGACTCAACCCGGATCGTGTAGCTCTCAGCCAACCCCCATCTCGTCGAGTTGGACCTGACCGCCCGGCCCGAACATGTCGACCACGGTGGGCAGCACACCTTCTTTCGCCATCACCGCATGCACCTGCGCCTTGAGCCCGGAGCTGCACCGACTTCGCTCGGTAACGCACCAACTCGCGCAGCTCACGGATTGCAGGCGGCGCGATCCAGGCGAACGTCGCAGCTCGACGACGGATCAGGTCGCGACCTTCGCGGGCGCTCGCACCGCCGATCGCGATCAGCCGGAACACGACCGCGATCGCACGAAACGCTCGCGCGCCCCGCAACACACGGAGCACCCCGAACGCGGCAAGTGCAGGGAGCAGCGCAGCGGCTTGCGCGGCGACGATCACGAGCGACGTCCACTCGTGACGCACGAACGCTCGCCGGTTCGACGCAAGTGCCAACTCGACGAGGTAGTCGAGCGCGAAGCCGACGAGCACGGCCACGTTCACGACGTCGAGCATCACCCGGTTCGACCGCGGCAAATCGTGACGGGCGAACTCCAATGGCAGGAACGGCAATGACCCGATCGCGAGCACGAGCAACGGCCCGTCGGTCGCACGACGCCAACGGAGCAGACCGGGCGTGACATAGACCTGGTCTGTCATCGACCAGTCGTGCCGACGAATGGTCGACGAGGGTCAGGCCGCTTTCTTGGCGGGCTTGCGCCGGCGTTTGCGGGTGACCTGTTCCAGGGAGTCGGTGTCGACCCGGTAGGTGTGCGGCAGGGGCAGTGTGGAGGCAGCCATCAGCCCACCCTTGATGCGCCTGACGAACACGAGCACCTTGGCGACGGCTTCGAAGAGCGTTGCTGGGATCTCGTCGCCGACCGTGCAACTGCGCCACACCGCGCGGGCGAGCGGTGGGGCTTCGACGACGGGCACGCCGGCCTCGATCGCCCGCTCACGGATGCGGACGGCGAGTGCGTCGGCGCCCGACGCCACGACCTTCGGTGCGCCACCGGCGACCGTGTCGTACCGGATGGCGACGGCGACGTGGGTCGGGTTGGTCAGCACGACGGTTGCGGTGCCGACGGCCGACATCATCCGATTTCGCGACATCGCCATCTGCAAGGCGCGCATCCGTTGCTTGACCTGTGGGTCGCCTTCGGAGCCCCGGTACTCGTCACGTATCTCCTGCTTGGTCATCTTCATGTCGCTCACGTGCTTGCGTTTCTGGAACGCATAGTCGGCAAGTGCGATCACGAGGATGGTCCACGAGATCGCCCGGACCAGGCCGAGCAACTCGCCGCCGATCGACCCGAGGCCCTCGAGCAACGGCACACGCCCGCGTTCGGTCAGGGCGCCGGCGAGGCGCTCGACCCGCGGCCGAGCCACCATGAAGATCACGATCCCTTTCGCCAATTGCTTGACCGTCTCCCACACCGAGCGGATCGACAACAGCCGCTTCACTCCGGCGATCGGGCTCACGCGTTTGAAGTCCGGCTTGAGCGGATGGAGCGAGAGGATCATGCCGCTCTGCGCGAGGTGAGCGACCGTGCTCGCGAGGGCGCACACGAGCAGGATCGGCGCGATCGCGATGAACCCGCTGAGCAACGAGCTACCGAGGATGTCGATCGCCTTGCCGGTGTCGGGCTCGACGCCGATCGTCTTGATCTCGGCGAGGCTGGTGGTCATCGCCCGCGCCAGCCCCCCGATGGTGAGCGGCAGCACGTAGGTGCCGGCGAGCAAGGCCAGCCACGGCGCGAGGTCCTGCGACTTGGCGACCTGGCCCTTCTTGCGGGTGTCCTTCTTTTTCTTCGGGGTCGGTGCCTCGGTCTTGTCGCCCTTTGCCACCGGTCACCCCCCGAACACTTGGAGCCCACCGCGCACGGCCTTGCCGAGCAGCGAGGAGGCGGTCTCGGGAAGCAGAACCACCGTCGTGCCGAGCAACGAGAACGCGACGAGTGACTTCAACGCGAAGCCGAGTACCAGCACGTTGAGTTGGGGGGCGGCCTTGCCGAGCAATCCGAGCACGACCTCGGTGGCGAACAGCGCGGCGAGCACGGGAAGCGCGATCTCGATCGCCGCGGCGGTCATCATGCTCACCATTCGGACCGCCTGCTGGGCGAGCTCGCCGAGGTCGAGTGTTGCCGTGGGCGAGGCGTCGATCGAGCGGAGGAAGCCACGCACCACGAGCACGTGCCCGTTGATCGAAAAGAGGATCGCGATCGCGAGCAGCTGGTGGAACCGTCCGATCGGTGCCGCCATGTTTCCCGACATCGGATCCATGACACCGCCGAGCGAGAACCCGACCTGCAGGTCGATCAGCTCGCCGGCCGCCTGGATCGCCGAGAACAGGATGAGCACGAGCATCCCGATCGCGATCCCGGCGAGGGCCTGGCGCAGCAGTCCTCCGACCAACGACGTGATGGACAGGTCGACATCGGTAGGTGCGAGCCGTTCTGCGATCACGAACGAGATCGCGACCGCGAAACCGACGCGGATCCGAACCGGGATCGCCTTGCTGTTGAACGGCGGGCAGACGATCGCCCACGAGCTGGTCCGGGCGAGCGCGAAGCAGAAGCCGATCAGGATCGCGGGGTTGATCGACAGCGCCACGGGTCAGCCCTCGAGGTATTGGGGGATCGCGCCGATCAGCTCGCGGCCGAACGTGACGAGCTCCATCATCATCCAGTTGCCGCTCACCGCGATCACGATCGCCGCGCCGAGGAGCTTGGGGACGAACGAGAGCGTCGGTTCCTGGAGCTGGGTGACCGACTGGAACAGACCGACGATGACGCCGATCGCGAGCACCACGACGAGGAACGGTCCGGCGACCTTGGCGCACACCAGGAGTGCGGCGGTGCCGATGTCGACGACTTGCTGGCTGTTCACGGTGGGGCCGATCTATTTGTAGGAGTTGAGGAGAGTGCCCGCGACCAGCAACCAGCCGTCGAGCATGACGAACAACAACAACTTGAATGGCAACGAGACGAACGAGGGCGGCAGCATCATCATCCCGAGCCCCATCAACACGGCCGACACCACGAGGTCGATCACGAGGAACGGCACGAAGATGACGAAGCCGATGATGAAGCCCGACTTCAGCTCGGAGAGGACGAACGCCGGTACGAGTGCGGTGAGCGGCACGTCGTCGCGTGCCACGGGCTTCTCGACGTCGGCCGCGTCGACGAACAGCTCGAGCTCGGCTTCGCGGGTGTGAGCCATGAGGAACCC
>DASUEW010000463.1:0-7689 GCA_036274875.1 Ilumatobacteraceae bacterium | reverse complement strand
AGGACCACGCCGCAGCTGCGGTCGCGGTCGGTCCCGAAGGAACCGTCGATGATCCGCAGGGCATTCCGGTGTTCGCCTGGAAGGGCGAGACGCTGGAGGAGTACTGGTGGTGCACCGAGCAGATGATGGCCTGGGAGTGTCATGACGGCCCGAACATGATCCTCGACGACGGGGGCGACGCGACGCTGCTCGTGCACAAGGGCGTCGAGTACGAGAAGGCGGGTGCGGTTCCCGATCCCACCGAGGCGTCGAACCCCGAGCTGGCGATCGTGCTCGGGGTGTTGCAGCGATCGTTGAAGGCAGACCCGGCGAAGTGGACGCGGATGGCGGCCGGCATCAAGGGCGTCACCGAAGAGACGACGACCGGCGTGAAGCGCCTCTACAAGATGGCCGAGAAGGGCGAGCTGCTGTTCCCGGCGATCAACGTCAACGACTCGGTCACCAAGTCGAAGTTCGACAACCTCTACGGTTGCCGTCACTCGCTCGTCGACGCGATCTGCCGGGCGACCGACGTGATGCTCGGTGGCAAGACCGCGGTCGTGTGCGGCTACGGCGACGTCGGCAAGGGGTGCGTCCAGTCTCTGCGCGGCCAGGGCGCCCGGGTGATCGTCACCGAGATCGATCCGATCAACGCCTTGCAGGCGGCGATGGAGGGTCTCCAGGTGCTCCCGATCGAGGACGTCGTCGAGACCGCCGACCTGTTCGTGACCGCCACCGGCAACGCCGACATCATCACCGTCGACCACATGCACCGGATGAAGCACAACGCGATCGTGTGCAACATCGGCCACTTCGACAACGAGATCGACATGGCCGGTCTCGCCCGCAGCGGTGCGACGCACGACGAGCTCAAGCCGGGCACCGACCTGTGGACGTTCCCCGCCGACGGCGATCGTCCCGGTCACGCCGTGATCGTGCTCGCTGAGGGCCGCCTCGTGAACCTCGGATGCGCCACCGGCCACCCGAGCTTCGTGATGAGCTGCTCGTTCTCGAACCAGGTGATCGCCCAGATCGAGCTGTTCAACCACCTCGATCGGTACGCCCTCGGCGTCCACGTACTGCCCAAGCACCTCGACGAGAAGGTGGCGCGCTTCCACCTCGACGCGCTCGGGGTCAAGCTCACCCAGCTCACCGATGAGCAGGCCGACTACCTGAGCCTCGAGCCGGGCGGCCCCTACAAGCCCGACCACTACCGCTACTGAGCCATCTCCGGCGCCTCCGCGTTCACCTCGTCGCGCTCAGGTCAGACTTGCGTGCGGCGGTGGCCGGCGGCGGAAGTCCGGCGCCTCCGCGTTCACATCGCCGCGCTCAGGTCAGACTTGCGTGCCTCGACGATTTGCCGGATGACGGCGCGCACCTCGCTCGGGCGCTTGGCGGCGTGCCAGCCGAGGTACAGCAGCTCCCAACCGACGGCGGCGGCGGCGAGATCGCGCTGTTCGTCGAGCCGCCCGGCGTCGGGACCGAAATGGAATCGGCGACTGTGGGCCTCGATGCCGAGGCGTACGGATGGGATCGCCAGGTCGACCCGGGCCACGGACGCGCCACGCCGATCACGGATCTGATACTGAGCGACGACCGGCGGGATCAACGGGTCAGCGAGGCATTGGGCGAGGAGCTCCTCGAACCACGACTCCGGTACCCCGCCTTCGTGCGGGATGGCGTCGAGGAGTCGGAGCAGCTGCCCGGTCCCGGCCTGGCCGGGTCGGTGGCAGCGTTGTGCGGTCTGACGGATCCACTGGATGCTCGACCCGCGCCGACGAACGTCGGTGAGTGCTCGGCGGACCTCGCTGGTGGTGCACACCGATCCGAGGTCGGCAAGGGTGCGGGCCAGTCCGGTCGCGCGGATGCCTTCGAGCACGACGACGTCGAGTTCGACCTCGAGGCGATCGACATGATGAATCGTGGCGCCGATGTCGGCCGGGAGGCGGAGCCGGTGGTGGTTGTCGACGGTTACTTCGACGTGGTTGTCGCAAGCGAATCCGTCGAGTCCGTGGAGCCGCGCCGCCGCCCGGTGTGACGCGACGCCGTGGCCGCCGCCGGCCAGCGTGGCGAGCGTCAGGCGTTGCTCCCACGTGTCGGGATGCCCGCTGATCGCGAGCACGCCAGGCGGACGTTCGAGCAACCACCCGTTGCGGAGGGCAGTTGCGATCCGTGCCCGTGAGAACTTCTTGGCGGCAGCCTGGCGTCGTGTGAACGCTCCGTGCTGAGAGGCTGCAAGCTCGGCAACGGCGCGCACAGCGTCGTCCGGCATGGCTCGACCGTACGCGCGGGGTGTCACTGGCCTTCACGAGCGTCTCCCGCGGCGGGTGCGACCGGCGCTCGCCGATGTATGGCGCCAGCGAGTTCACACCGCCGCGCTGGAGTCAGACTTCGCGGTTCGGCCGCTGCACCCACCGCGAAGGGCCTGCTCAGGGGCATTGTCACACCGGCTGGCTACAACTGGGGACATGCTCCTCCAGTCCCGTTGCGCCGGTTGTGACCGACCCGGTGTGGCCCTGTGCCGCACCTGCCGCTTCGCCCTCGCCGGCGCGGCACCACGCCCCACGGTGGGCTGGGCCGACGGCGGCGTCATCGCCGCCCTGCCGTTCACGGGGTGCGTCCGCGACGTCATCTTGGGGTTCAAGTACCGCAACCGCCGCCAGCTCGCCGGTCACCTTGCCGGTCTGCTGGTCAACCGCCTCGTGGCGGAACGGGTTCGACCCGGGCTCGACGTCGACGTCGTGACGTGGGCGCCGACGAGCTCGTCTCGTCGCCGACGGCGCGGGTTCGACCAGGCCGAATTGGTCGCCCGTCAGGTCGCCCGCCAGTTGGGCCTGCCGTCGCGCCGGCTGCTCGAGCGAGCGACCGGCGCCGGCCCGCAGACCGGTCTCGGTCGCGACCGGCGGCTTGAGGGCCCCACGTTCGTGGCCCGTCCCGACGTGCGCGACCAGCGGGTGCTCGTCGTCGACGACGTCGTGACGACCGGGTCGACGTTGCGATCAGCTGCCGACTCCCTGCTCGGTGCCGGGGCCCGAGCCGTCGTTCGGGCTGCGGTCGCGTCGACGCCGAGCGGTCTGTCGAGCCCAGGGCGGGTCCTCGTCGGGCCGTGGGCACTGGCCGACGGCACACCGCCACGTCAACGTTCTGCCTGACGATCGTGGACGTGCGAGCCGCGCCGAGTCAGTCGATCACGCGTTCTCGGCGGCGCTCGGTCTCACGTTCGAGACGTCACGCCGCCGAGAAGCTCAGGCGAGGTTGGATCGGCGGCGCGATCAGTCGTCGTCGCCACCGCCGTGGCCACCGCTGCCATCGTCGTCATCGTCGTCATCGTCGCCACCGCTGCGGCCACTGCTGCCACTGTGGTCGTCGTCGTCGGGGTCGGCCTCGTCGTCGCCGCAGTGGCCGGAGCCACTGTTGTCGTCGTTCTCGCACTCGTCGTCATCATCATCGATCGAAGTTGACGGAGCTGTCCCGTCGTCGTCGGGGTCGGCCTCGTCGTCGCCGCAGCGGCCATGGCCGCTGTTGTCGTCGTTCTCGCATCCCTCGCGCTCGTCGTCGTCATCGTCGACCGACGTCGTCGGTGCGCTGTTGTCCGGGGCGCTGCTCGACGTGCTCGGCCCCGTGTTGTCAGGTCCGGTGTTGTCGGGCGCGCTGCTCGACGTGCTGGGGGCGGCGGTGCCGGGCCCGGTGTTGTCTGGCGCGGTGTTGTCGGGCGCGGTGCTCGACGAGCTGGAGTCGGCGATCGACGACGACGGCGTGCTCGTCGAGGCGACGCTGCCCGGTGTGGAAGCCACCGAGCTCGACGAGCTGGACCCGACCGAGCCGGGCACCGATGATGTCGGCGGCGCCGAATCGAACTGGGCCGCGGCGAAGCCGCCGAGCCCGAGCGCGAATCCGATGGCACCCACGGCGACGATGGCGGTGTGGCGCCGCAACTCGTTGCGAGGGGAGACGGGATCAGACCTGGCCATGTGGTTCCTCCGTGGGATCGGTCGACGTCGTGTCGACGAGTGCTCCGGAGAAGACACGACACCGAACGCGCCCAGGTTGGGTCCGGTTACTCGACCCGCACGATGTCGCCGTCCTCGAGGCGGATCTCGATGCGGAACTCGTCATCGCCGCCCTCGAATCGAACCCTGATCCGATCGGCTCGCTCGTCCTCCACCTCCCAATCGAACCCGGGTGCCGGTGAAACGCCCTGAAGGCTCAGCGCGGTGCCGTCCCAGCGAACCGTGATCGAACCCCCGCCCGACTCGTGGGTCTGGACGAACGGCGCCGGGCTCGGTGCGGTCGTGGTGGTGGGTGCGGTGCCCGACGTCGGTGGTGGGGGCTCGAGCGACGTCGGCGGGGAGACGACGGTGGTTCCCGGCGCCGCTGGTGCGGTTGTCGACGGTTCGGTCGTCGACGGCGCGGTGACGGTGGACGGAACTGTCGTCACCGGGATCGGCGACGTGTTCGCCGGCGGCATCGTGTGGATCACGGGCTGATCCGGATCGGTCTGAGGTGGGCCGGTGCGGTCCGGGTTCGTCGGGACTGTGGTCGTCGAGCCGTCGAAGCTGTCGACGGGGGCGAGACTCGACCCGGTCGGTTGCTCGGCCGGGTTCGTCACCACCGAGTCGGTGTCCGGGCCGATCACGAAGACCGCCGCCGCGATCAACGCGGCCATTGCCGCGCCGCCGCCGGCGGCGGCCCGCCGGCGGCGCACCCGCGCCGCCCGCGCGACCACCGCCGCATGCGCAGCCTCGAGCCCGATCCCGTCTGTTGCACCTCCGGCCCTGCGTCGGAGCGCATCCCGGATCTCGTTGTCCTCGAACTCGCTCATCGTCCTTGGTCCGTTCCGCGTTCCCGGTCGAGCACCGTGCGGAGCCGTTTGCGGGCGTCGAACAGGTGCGACTTCACCGAACCTTCGGCGATTCCGAGGGCGGCCGCGATCTCGGCGACGGACATGCCATCGACGTAGTACAGCGCGGTCGCGAGACGCTGCTGTCGCGGGAGCTCGGCGAGGAGACGATCGAACTCGTCCGGCTCCACCGGATGGTCGGAGGTAGGTGTGCGCGAGGCCAGGCGCGCGAGCGCGCGCCGCTTGCGGCCGGTCCGACGATGTTCGTCGCGTAGCTGGTTGACGGCGACGCGACGCACCCACCCGATCGGGTCCTCGTAGTTCCCGATCCGCCGCCACCGCACGTGCGCCTTGACGAAGGCCTCCTGGACGGCGTCGGCTGCTTGCTCCCGATCACCGCACGCCACGGTCATGCTGCGCACGAGTCGGTCGTAATGGTCGCGAAACAGGTCGTCGAAGCCAGCCGTCCGCGCGCCGGTCCCGATTGCGCTCGTCCAATCCCGGTCGAAGCTCACGAACTCGGACGGCACCGACATGGTTGTCACCTGGAGTGACACGTCGTCGCCACCCGCCAGGTTGGGTCTGATCGGCGGATCGTCCATCGGCCGCGATCACGCTAGACAGCTCGTCGTCGGTCGGGCCTGCGCGCCGGCGCGGCGACGGCCGCCGCCGATCCCGCCATCGAACTGGAGATCGAACTGGAGAGCGAACTGACCCGGGGGCCGCCGACATCGATCCTGGTGGACCGGTAGGCTGGACTGCCGCATGGGCATCCTCGATCGCATCCTCCGCGCCGGAGAGGGCAAGAAGCTCAAGGCCCTCCAAGGCATGGTCCCCGACATCAACGCGCTCGAGCCGCAGATCGAGAAGCTGTCAGACGACGACTTGCGGGCCAAGACCGGCGAGTTCAGGCAGCGACTCGCCAACGGCGCCGAACTCGACGACATCGCCATCGAGGCGTTCGCCGTCACCCGCGAGGCCGCTCGACGCGTGATCGGCCAGCGCCACTTCGACGTCCAGCTGATGGGCGGCGCGGCGCTCCACTTCGGCTGGGTGGCCGAGATGAAGACCGGCGAGGGCAAGACGCTGGTGTCGACCCTGCCGGCCTACCTCAACGCCCTCGCCGGAAAGGGCGTGCACCTCGTCACGGTCAACGACTACCTCGCCCGCTTCCACGCCGAGTGGATGGGACGCATCCACAAGTGGCTCGGGCTCGAGGTCGGGCTGATCATTCCCGGCTTCAAGGACCGACCGGCCGACAAGCGCCACAACTACGGGGCCGACATCACGTACGGCACCAACAACGAGTTCGGCTTCGACTACCTGCGCGACAACATGGCCGGGCGCCGCGACGACAAGGTGCAGCGGGGCCACAACTTCTGCATCGTCGACGAGGTCGACTCGATCCTCATCGACGAGGCGCGCACGCCGCTCATCATCTCCGGTCGGGTCGGCGACGCCGCCAAGCTCTACTACCGATTCGCCTCGATCGTCCGCGCCCTCAAGCGCGACGTCGACTACGAGGTCGAAGAGGACAAGCGGGTCGTCGTGCCGCTCGAAGCCGGCATCGAGAAGGTCGAGGCGGCGCTCGACGTCGAGAACCTCTACGACAACGTGCAGGCCAACTTGGTGCACCAGTTCCAGGTGGCCCTCAAGGCCAAGGAGCTCTACAAGCGCGACAAGGACTACATCATCCAGGGCGGTGAGGTGAAGATCGTCGACGAGTTCACCGGCCGTATCCTCGAAGGCCGGCGCTGGAGCGAGGGCGTCCACCAGGCCGTCGAGGCCAAAGAGGGCGTGAAGATCAAAGAGGAGAACCAGACCCTCGCCACGATCACCCTCCAGAACTACTTCCGCATGTACGACAAGCTCGCCGGCATGACCGGTACGGCCCAGACCGAGGCCGCCGAGCTGATGAACACGTACGGGCTCGGTGTGGTGGCGATCCCCACCGATCAGCCAGTGATCCGGATCGACCAGCCCGACCTGATCTTCAAGGGTGAGGCCGGCAAGTTCGGCGCCGTCGTCGACGACATCGCCGAGCGCCACGAGAAGGGCCAGCCGGTGCTCGTCGGCACCGTCAGTGTGCAGAAGAGCGAGTTGCTCTCGCGAATCCTGAACCAGCGCGGCATCCCCCACGAGGTGCTCAACGCCAAGCAGCACGCACGTGAGGCCGAGATCGTCACCCAGGCCGGCCGGCTCGGTGCGATCACCGTCGCCACCAACATGGCCGGACGCGGTGTCGACATCTTGCTCGGCGGCAACCCGGAGGGGCTGGCTCGCCAGGAGGTCCTGAAGGAGGGCTTCCCGGCCGAGGTGATGGCCGACGACTTCACGTTGCCGCGACCGGTGGCCGAGATGCCCGAGGAGTTCCAGGAGACCCGCGCGACGGCCTTCGCGCGCTACGACCAGTTGTTGGCCGAGCTGAAGGAGTCGTGCCTCGAAGAGGGCAACCGAGTCCGCGAGCTCGGCGGGTTGTACGTGATCGGATCCGAGCGCCACGAGAGCCGCCGCATCGACAACCAGCTGCGTGGTCGCTCGGGCCGGCAGGGTGACCCCGGCGAGAGTCGGTTCTACCTGAGCCTCGACGACGAGTTGATGCGTCTGTTCGCCACCGGCGCCCTGCACTGGGCGATGGGACGCTTCGACGAGGATGAGGCGATCGAGGCGAAGATGGTCACCAAGGCGATCGAACGTGCCCAGACCACGGTCGAGACGAAGAACGCCGAGATCCGCAAGAACGTCCTCAAGTACGACGAGGTCATGAACGAGCAGCGCCGGGTGATCTACGAGGACCGCCGCAAGGTGCTCGAGGGCGGGGACCTGTCCGAGCAGGCCCTGGAGATGGTCGAGGCGGTGGTCCGCGAGGC
>DASUEW010000462.1:0-2539 GCA_036274875.1 Ilumatobacteraceae bacterium | reverse complement strand
GGCAGGTCGAGCCGGTTGCGATCCTCGATGCGGATCACCTCGGCGCCGAAGTCGGCGAGCAGCCGCGTGGCCACCGCACCGACCACCATCCAGCAGAAATCGGTGACGCGCACACCGGCGAGGGGGCCCCGGCGGGCCCTGGGCATTCGGGAAGGATCGGTGGGAACAAGTGTC
Source organism: Ilumatobacteraceae bacterium (assembly GCA_036274875.1). Taxonomy (GTDB): domain Bacteria; phylum Actinomycetota; class Acidimicrobiia; order Acidimicrobiales; family Ilumatobacteraceae; genus JALOLG01. Next base: position 2,365 of record DASUEW010000462.1, on the reverse strand, counting down.
ATGGGCACCAACGTCGTCAGATCCGCAGAGCGCGGGACTCGTGAGCAATCCGCATCGTAAGGCACCCGAGCCGGCGAAGTCAAGAGATCATCATGATGATTTCCGTTGGTTGGCCAGTCGGGGTCGCAATCATCATGATGTATGGGTGTAGGCTGGTAGCCGCCCGTACCTCCGCCCCCGTACGTTCGCGAGGTGATCCAGATGAGCGACGACGTGAACCAGCAACTCGTGCTTCGTGACCGCCCGACCGGCATCGTCACCGACGACAGCTTCGAGCTGGTCGAGCTACCCGTCGCCGTGCCAACCAGTGGACAAGTCCTGGTGCGCACGCTGTGGCTGTCGTTCGAGCCCGCCCAACGCGGGTGGCTCAACGATGTGCGCTCGTATGTGCCGCCCGTGGCCATCGGCGAGGTGATGCGCTCCTGGGGCGTCGGTCAGGTGATCGCCTCGGGGCACCCCGACTTCGAGCCGGGTCAGTTCGTGCACGGCACGCTGCACTGGCAGACACACGCGCTGCTCGACCTGACCCCTGATCCGCCCACGGTGACCAACCCCCCGAGCGAGCTGGCGCCCATCCCTCCCGAGGTCGACGACCCGACGTTGATGCTCAGCGTTGCCGGCGTGACCGGGATGACGGCGTACTTCGGGATGCGCTACATCGGGCAGCCGGTCGAAGGCGACACCGTGCTCGTCACCGCCGCCGCCGGCGCCACCGGTTCCGTCGCCGGTCAGGTCGCCCGCAACCTCGGCGCCGCTCGCGTGATCGGCACGGCCGGGTCGCCGGACAAGCGCGACTGGGTACGCGACGTCGCCGGCTTCGACGAGTGCGTGGACCACTACGACGACAATGTCCGCCGCCGGCTCCGCGAGCTGGCGCCGGACGGGTACAACGTCGTGTTCGACAACGTCGGTGGGGCGCTCCTGGACGCCGCCCTGTTCAACATCGCCCAACACGGCCGCCTGGCACTCTGCGGCTCGATCTCCACCGGCTACCGCCCGGAGAAGCCGGAGGTCGGGCTGCACTACTACCAATTGCTGACCACCCGGCGGGCGCGCATGGAGGGCTTCCTGCTCTACGACTTCGAGGACCGCTTCCCCGAGGCGAGGCGCACACTGCTCGGCTGGTACAAAGACGGCAGCCTGCACGTCGAGCACGACGTCCTCGACGGTCTCGACAACGCACCGCTCGGGCTCCGCCGGCTGTTCGACGGCGGCAACCTCGGCAAGCAGATCCTGCACGTCGCCGACCCAGTATGAATGCCGGCGACACGAATCCGCGAGCGGTGAGCGCGCCGCCGTTTCGGCGCCAAGCGATGGAGATGCTGTGGCCGTTGGAAGCGGCCGCGTTCGTGGCCGCTGTTCCGTTGTTCCGCACGACACGGCGCGGCGACGGTCATCCGGTGCTCGTGCTGCCCGGCTTCACCGCCGACGACGCGTCCACCGTTGCCCTCCGCTGGTCCATCCGCGGCCAGGGGTACTCCACCCACCCGTGGCGGCTCGGCCGCAACCTCGGTCCGACCGAAGCCATCATGACGGGCATCAGGTCGCGGCTGCGCGAGTTGGCCGAGCGACACCAACGCACGGTCAGCATCGTCGGCTGGAGTCTCGGTGGCACGTACGCGCGCGCGCTCGCACGGGAGTGTCCCGACCTCGTCCGTCAGGTCATCTCGCTGGGCAGCCCGTATCGCATGGTCGAGGGCGACAAGAGCTCGGCGACGGCACTCTGGAAGCGCTTCGAGCACCTCCACGACGCCGACGTCGACCTCAACCGGATCGCCGAACAGGAACGACCCAGGCTGACGGTGCCCGCCACGTCCGTCTACTCACGGCGAGACGGCGTCACGCGATGGCAGACATGCATCGACGAGGTCGGTCCGCTGGCCGAGAACATCGAGGTCTACAGCAGTCACGCGTCGCTCGGCGCGCACCCCGCGGTCACGTTCGCGGTGCTCGACCGGCTGCGGCTTCCCGAGGGTGAGTGGCACCCGTTTCGCGCACCATGCGCGCTGCGGCTGTGGTATCCACGCCCCGTCTCGTGGACGGCCGAGCCCGGACGTCGCGCCCGACTCGTCTCCGTGTGAGTCGCGACAACACAACACCGCCGCGCGAGTCAGCCGATGCGACGGTCGTGGCCCAGCCAGTGCGGCTCGCGCAGCTCGCGCTTGAGGATCTTGCCGGTGGCGTTGCGAGGCAGTTCGACCACGAACTCGACCGACGTCGGGCACTTGTAGTGCGCCAGGTTGGCGCGGGCGTGGGCGATGATCTCGGCTTCCGTGACCTGTGCACCGGGAGAGCGGACGACGATCGCCTTCACCGTCTCACCCCAGCGCTCGTGGGGCACACCGATCACCGCCACCTCGGCGAC
>DASUEW010000461.1:0-3216 GCA_036274875.1 Ilumatobacteraceae bacterium | reverse complement strand
AGCCCCGCCCGGTCCAGCACCCGGTGAAGTTCTACGAACGCGGCGACCGTCCGCTCGAGATCGTCACCTCACGCCAGTGGTACATCCGCAACGGCGGCCGCGATCCCGAGCTCCGGGCCGCGCTGGTGAAGCGGGGCGGCGAGGTCACGTGGCACCCCGCCCACATGCAGCACCGCTACGACAACTGGGTCGAGGGCCTGAACGGCGACTGGCTCATCAGCCGGCAGCGCTTCTTCGGCGTGCCGATCCCGGTGTGGTACCGCCTCGACGACGCCGGCGAGCCCGACTACGACGAGCCGCTCACCCCGGACGAGGCACAGTTGCCGATCGATCCGTCGACCGACGTGCCCCACGGTTACACCAGCGACCAGCGTGGCCGGCCCGGTGGATTCATGGGCGATCCCGACGTGTTCGACACATGGGCGACGTCGTCGTTGACGCCCCAGATCGCCGGCAAGTGGGAGGACGATCCCGACCTGTTCGACCGCGTGTTCCCGATGGACATGCGACCGCAGTCACACGACATCATCCGCACCTGGCTGTTCGCCACCGTCGTGCGCAGCCATCACGAGTTCGGCTGCGCGCCATGGCGTCACGCCGCGCTGTCGGGCTGGATCCTCGACCCGGACCGCAAGAAGATGTCGAAGTCGAAGGGCAACGTCGTCACGCCGATGGCGCTCTTCGACCAGTACGGCACGGACGCCGTTCGCTACTGGTCGGGTTCGGCGCGGCCGGGTGTCGACACGGCCTTCAGCGAGGACCAGATGAAGGTGGGGCGCAAGCTCGCCAACAAGGTGCTCAACGTCTCGAAGTTCGTGCTCAGCTTCGGTGAGGAGAGCTCCGAACAGGTGGCTGACGGAACCCCGCCCGGTGCCGCCGCCGCCGCCGACGCCGTCGACCTCTCGATGCTCGCCAAGCTCGACCTCGTGATCGCCGAGGCGACCACCGCGTTCGAGTCGTTCGACTACGCACGCGCGCTCGAGCGGACGGAGTCGTTCTTCTGGTGGTTCTGCGACGACTACGTCGAGCTCGTCAAGGGCCGCGCCTACGGCTCGCGTGGCGACGATGCGGCGACGTCGGCGCGAACAGCGCTCCGTACCGCGCTCGACACGCTGCTGCGGTTGCTCGCGCCGATCATGCCGTTCGCTGCCGAGGAGGCGTGGAGCTGGTGGCACGACGCGAGCGTGCACCTCGCTTCGTGGCCCGAGCCGCTCGGCGGCGGAGGCGATCCGGAGCTGCTCGACCCGGTGTGCGAGGTCATGAGCGAGGTGCGCCGGGCAAAGACCGAGGCGAAGGAGAGTCAGCGAGCCGCGGTTGCCGAGCTTCGTGTGTGGGTGCCGGCGGCACGGCGACCCGCCATCGAGGCCGGGCGAGCGGATCTCGCCGACGCCGGATCGATCGTCGCGATCACCGTGCACGACGCCGAGCAGCTCCGCTGTGAAGTCGTGCTGCACTCGGCAGGCGATGACCAATCGACATCCTCGGACGCCAACGGGTAACGTCTACGGCTCATGCACACCAGGTTGGGTAGTGGTGTGGCGCTGTCGATCGTCGCCGCGGTCCTCCTCTCGGGGTCGACCGTCCACGGCGGCACCGATCCCTCGGCACCGGTGACTTCGACGACCACCACGACGACGCCTCCGACCAGCACCATCGATCCCAGCACATCGGTCGGCGGGGTTCCGGGTCCAGCCCAGCTGAGCGAAGAGATCCTGCCGACGCGTGGGACGCAGGTGCAACTCACTCCAACGGTGCCCGCACCCGCGACGACCACCACCACGATCCCACCGCCGAGCGACGAGCTCCCGGTCGACTCGGGTGAGGGACGCCGGGCGGTCTACTCGAAGTCGCGTCAGCGGACCTGGACCGTCGAGGCCGATGGCACGGTGTCGAGGACCTACCTCGTATCCGGACGCCTCACGTGGAACCAGCCCACTCCGGGCACGTACCACGTGTTCTCGCGCTCGAGCTTCACGTGCAACATCAAGAACCCGTCGATCTGCTGGCGGATGATGGTCCGCTTCACCGTCGGCCCGGACGGCGACAACATCGGCTTCCACGAGATCCCGAACCAGAACGGCAAACCGATCCAGTCCGAGTCGCAGCTCGGCCTGCCGCTGTCAGGCGGTTGCGTGCGGCAGGCGACCGTGGACGCCGAGCACATGTGGGCGTGGGCGCCGGTCGGCACGAAGGTCGTCGTACTGCCCTGACCCCGACCGGCCAGAATCGCAGCGGGCCAGAATCGCAGCAGGGCAGTCGCAGTAGTCTGACTGTCAGATGCCGTCCGAACCCGCCGTAACTCCCGGGCCGCCGAGTTCGACAGCGGCATCTCGCCGGCGCACTTGGCCGCAGCGGCTGACGATCGCGCTCATCATCCTCACCTCGCTCGGTTGCTTCGGCGCCGCGGCCGCGCTGGGCACTGGACAGTGGGTCCTCTCCAACCGCAACCTGGTCGTTCTCGGCGAGGAGGAACGCGACCGATCGGCCACCACACCCGAGGTGGTTCTCCCGGGCGACACGCGCCCGCCGATCGACGAGGAAGCCCCCGAGACCACCACAGAGGCGACGTTCCCGCCAGCCGATCCGGAGGCCAAGAACTTCCTCATCACCGGCGCCGACAACAACTCGTGCGTCGATCCCGACTCGCCGTACGCAGGGGCGTTCGGCGATCGCACCAACTTCGGCGAGCGCAGCGACACGATCATGGTGTGGCGGGTCGACCCGTCGACCGACCAGGTAGCCGTGCTCTCGTTCCCGCGCGACCTGTACGTCACGGTCGACGGCGGGAGCAAGGCACGGATCAACACCGCCTACCGCCGAGACGATCCGTCACGCCTGCAGGACACGATCTTCTTGAACTTCCAGATCCCCGTCGACCACTACATCCAGGTCGACTTCTGCGCGTTCAAGCGCCTCGTCGACGGCGTCGGCGGCGTGAAGGTGCCGTTCGAGTACGCGGCGCGCGATTCGAACACGGGGCTCGACGTCCCGGTCTCGGGTGGCGAGTGCTTCGAGTTCGACGGCGACCACGCGCTCGCCTACGTGCGCTCGCGGCACTACGAGTACATGGTCGACGGCGAGTGGAAGCCGGACGGCTCGTCCGACTTCGGGCGCATCTCGCGCCAGCAGGACTTCCTGCGCCGCACGGTCGCCAGCCTGCTCTCACGCGGCCCGTTCTCACCAAGCGTGGCGACCGCGCTGCTCGAGACGAACCGC
>DASUEW010000460.1:0-2684 GCA_036274875.1 Ilumatobacteraceae bacterium | reverse complement strand
CGCCGGGTGGCAGCACGTGAAGATCAGCCGCAGCCGGTCGTCGGGGATGCCGCTCACGTCATCCTCCGTTCCACCGAGCGTCTCGAGCGCCGCCAGGGCCCCGAGCGCCTCCGTCTTCTCGCGGAGCGAGCGCTCCCGCCGGAGACGGTCGATCGCCCGGTTCCTCGCGGTCGTCGTGATCCACGCGCCCGGATTCGGCGGCAGACCGGCGTCGGGCCAACGCTGCGTCGCCACGACGAACGCCTCCTGGACCGCCTCTTCGGCGATGTCGATGTCGCCGAAGAGACGGACCAGCGTCGCGACCGCCCGGCCGGACTCGTTCCGGAAGATGCGTGCGAGTTCCAGATCGTCGACCGCGGGCACAGGGGTCCTACGCGTCGGGTTGCTCGCCGGGATCGTCCTGGAAAGGGCGAACCTCGACGGGGCCCATGCACGCGGCTGTGCCCTTGGCCGCCCAGGCGAGTGCGGCATCGAGGTCGGCGGCCTCGATGATCCAGAAACCTCCGAGCTGCTCCTTGGTCTCGGCGAACGGCCCGTCGGTGGTGAGCACCTCACCGTCTTGGACACGCACGACGGTCGCGCTGCTCGCGGGGTGGAGGCCACCGGCGAACACCCAGGCGCCGGCCGCCTTGACCTCGGCGTTGAACTCGTCGACCTGGCCGTAGATCTTCTGGATCTCGTCCTCGGACCATTCCGCTTCGGCGCCGGTCATGTACACGGACAACAGGTACTGCGTCATTGGATGGCTCCTCTTTCGAACGGGTCCGGCACCGTACCGGACCTCATCCCTACTACGAACGAGTGGCGGCTGAATCGACAGCCATGCCAAAGAATCCTCAATGCGCGGTCAGGACGCGCGCTGGGTCGACCAGAACGGGGCGTCCGGCCACCGGTGCTCGTCCGCGACCATCGCGGCCGCCTCGATCCCCGACACGACGGCGAACGACAGCCCGTCCCCCGTCACGGGATCGAACGAGACCATCGCATCGCCGACCGCCAGCAGGTTCGACCCCGAGATGTACGACAGGCTCGATCCGGCGGGACGCACCCAGGACGGTCCAGCCACCCTGCCGCGGCCGACGCGCTCGGCGGTGAGCGGGGCGGCCGCGATCGCTGACTCCCAGTCGTCGTCGTCGAGGGAATGGGTGGCGACGTCCACTGCGACCAAGGCTCCGTCGAACGACGGCAACGACTACCACCAGCCGGTTGGCACACTCTCGATCAGCAACCGCGCGTCGGCGCGACCACCGTCGTACCGGCGTCCGGATCCGGTCGACGAGACCGATGAGCTCGCGCACCAGGTCGGGGTCGAGCTCGACCGGCTCGCGGCCGGAACGAACGTCTATCTCATGCTTGGGCATCTCCTTGTCCGGCATCACGTGTTGGGCATCTCGTCGTCGGACACGGCGCGGTCCCGGCACCATCGACGCAGGCACTTCGCGAGGTGGTCGAAGTCGACTCCGAGCTCCGTGAGTCGCTCGCGCAGGCCGTCGCTGTCGCCGGCGACGTGCATGACGCAATCGAGCAACTCGCACCACCGTGCAGGATCGACTGGCGGCCTAAGCTGCGCTGATGGCGCGCTCGCGCAGCGACGAGTCGCGGGCCGGGGTCGAGCTCACGAACCTCGATCAGCCGCTGTTCGACGGCGCCGGCGCAACGAAACGTGACCTCGTGGACTACTTGGACAGCGTGCGCGACCGGATCCTCCCCGAGCTGCGTGACCGCCCCCTGTCGGTGATCAGGGTGACTCGGGGCCAAGCACCGTTCATGCAGAAGAACGTCCCGAAATACACTCCGGAATGGGTCGCAACGGTTCCGTTGTGGGCGGAGGCATCGAAGCGCACTGTTTCGTACGCGCTCTGCAACGACCGCCCGACGCTGCTGTGGTTCGCCAATCAGCGGGCGATCGAGTACCACCCGACACTGGCGCGCGCCGACCGGCTCGACCGTGCGACGCATCTGGTGCTCGACCTCGACCCGCCGACCGCGACAGGGTTCGCCCAAGCAGTCGACGCTGCCCACCTCGTGCGCCGAGCGCTCGCCGAAGAGGGGCTCGCCGGGGCGGTGAAGACCAGCGGCGCCAAGGGCGTGCATGTCTTCGTGCCGATCGATCCGCAGGTGACGATGGAGGACGCGGCGGCCGCGACGAGGGCGATCGCGAGGCGCGCCGAGCGCCTCGACCCGCAGACGGCCACAACCGCGTTCGTCAAGGCCGACCGCGAGGGCAAGGTGTTCGTCGACTCCACCCGAGCGGGCGGGGCGACGGTGGTCGCGGCCTACAGCCCGCGGGCTCGTCCGGGCGTGCCAGTGTCGTTCCCGGTCGACTGGGACCAGCTCGACCACGTCGTGCCGTCCGACTTCACGATCCACACCGCCGCCGAACTGTTGGGCGATCGAGATCCGTGGGCCGAGACGCTGCCGGCCCCACAACAGATCCCCGCCGACCTGATCGCCGAGGGTCACGAGATCCCGATCGCGCGCGTCGCCGCGATGCACGAGGGCAAGCGCCGCGCCCGAGCCCGCAGGGACGAGGCGCGGTGACTGTCGACCCCCCGTTCTGTCTGCTTCAAACGCAGCCACGCGCCACCTGAAGCAGACAGGTCGGGATTTGGTTGGGCTACGTCTTCTTCTTCGGCGGCGGACGCCAGAACACCACCAACAGCGCGGCCGCACCACCGGCCCCG
>DASUEW010000459.1:0-6894 GCA_036274875.1 Ilumatobacteraceae bacterium | reverse complement strand
CACCGGTGCATGGAAGCTGAAGAGCTTCGATGCCGCCACGGGCGCGGAGTTCGAGCGGAACCCCGACTGGTGGGGTGGCCAGACGCCACTCGACGGCAGCGTGTGGAGATTCTTCGACGACGAGGGGTCGATGGTGACGGCGGCGTCGGCCGGTGAGGTCGACACGCTGGTCCAGTTCCAGGTCATCGGTGGTGACGCGTTGTTCAACGACGAGAACTTCACCGTCGTCGGCTTCCAGGCTGCGACCCACCGCCAGATCTGGATGCGCTGTGACACCGGGCAGTTCGCCGACGCCAAGGTCCGCCGGGCACTCGGGATGTGCCTCGACCGCCCGGCGCTCGTCGAGACCCTGTTCAAGGGCAAGGCCGACATCGGCAACGACCACGTGATCGCTCCCATGTACCCGTTCTTCGACCCGTCGGTTCCTCAACGCGAACGCGACACCGAAGGTGCGAAGGCGCTGCTCGCCGAGGCGGGGTTCCCGGACGGGCTGTCCGCGGTGCTGCACTTCGGGGAGCTGCAGGAGATCCCCGAGCTCGCCCAGCTGATCCAGGCGCAGGCGGCCGAAGGCGGGTTCACGCTCGAGCTCGCGGGCGAGAGCCTCGACACGTTCTACGGCGCTCAGTGGTGCCCAGAGGAGCCGGCCGATCCGCCGTGTTCGGGTTCAGCCGAGCTCGGCATCGTCGACTACGGACACCGGGCGACCCCGGACGTCTATCTGAACGCGGCGCTGTCGACCGGCGGGATCTGGAACTCCTCGCAGTACTCGTCTCCGGCGTTCGACGAGGCCTTCGCCGCGTATTCCTCGGCGGTCGGCGTCGACGCCCAGAAGGCGGCCTGCAAGACGATCGAGGAGATCCTCCTCGAGGACTCGCCGGTGCTCGTGCCCTACTTCTACAACTACATCTCGGGGTACTCGAACAAGTTCACAGGTGTCCGGGTCTCCGCGCTCGGCCAGATGTTCCTCGACCAGGCCGCCCCGGCCTGAGCCGATGCCAGTCCACGCAGGGCGGCGCGCGACAGCGCGCCGCCCTGCGTGCATCTGGGGGACAGGAGGAAAATGACGCGATACGTGCTCCGCCGCTTGGCGCTGTCGATCGTCACGCTCTTTCTCATCATCGTGATCGTCTTCGTCGTCAACAACGTCTTCCCGAGCGACATCGGCCGACGGTTGTCCGGACCGTTCGCCCCCCAAGTACAGGTCGACGAGGTCAACGAGAAGCTGGGCACCAACGATCCGCTGATCGACCAGTTCGGCCGGTTGGTCAAGGGCGTCGCGACGTTCGACTACGGCGACTCGTACGCGCAGAACCGGCCGGTATCGGACGTCATCGGCCAGGCGTTCTGGCGCTCCCTGAAACTGCTCGCGTACGCGCTCGTGCTCACCATTCCGCTGAGCATCATGGCGGGGATCTACGCCGCGCGCCGCAAGGGCAAGCTTGCCGATCGGACGATCGTCACGCTCGGTGTGGCCAGTTCGTCGATCCCCGAGTTCGTCTCGAGCGTGATCCTGCAGGCGCTCATCGGGGTCAAGCTCGGATGGTTCCACGTCATCGCCAAGGCGCCAGACGGTGCCAGCATCCTCACCCAGCTCAGCTACCTCACGCTGCCGGCGCTGGCGCTGGTGATCGTGTACTTCGGGTACATCGCCCGGATGACCCGCGCCGGCGTCATCGGAGCCCTCGACGCCGACTACACGCGCACGGCCACGATGAAGGGCTTGTCGAAGACGCAGGTGGTACGCCGTCACGTACTGCGCAACGGACTGCAGCCGACGGTGTCGGTGGTCGGCGTGCAGATCGGATACGTGATGGGCAGCCTGGTGGCGATCGAGAAGATCTTCAACTACCCCGGCCTCGGCCTGACGATCTTCAACGCCGCGTCGAAGGACCCGCCGGTGCTCGTCGCCGGCGTACTCGTGGTCGCCACGGTGTACATGCTGGCGACATTGGCTGCAGATCTGGTGTTGGCCTGGATGAACCCGCGCGCCCGGCTCGAGGTGAGTCGATGAGCGCGACCACACCATTGACAACCTCCGCGTCTGCCATGCCCCCGAGCGCGCAGGTCCGCACCGAACGCACCTTGGCGCGTCGCGAGAGGTGGCGTCTGCTGCGCCGCCGGCCGGGGTTCATCGTCGGGTGCATCGTGTTGCTGTTCTGGGTGGTGTGCGCCGTCGGCGGCGAGCGGGTGAGCCCGCACGGGGCGCTCGAAACCGGATTCCCGGCAGCCCGGGCACCGAGTCGCTCCTACCCGTTCGGCACCGACCAACTCGGGCGCGACGTGCTCTCGCGTGTCATGGCAGGTGCCCGCGACGTGCTGATCGTGTCGCCGCTCGCGGCCTTGCTCAGCGTCGTCGTTGGCACACTGCTCGGCCTCGTCGGCGGCTACATCCGCGGCATCGCCGATGAGATCGTGAGCCGCATCATGGAAGCCGTGCTGGCGATCCCCGTGATCCTCATGGGCCTGCTCGTCTTCACGAACTTCGGCACGTCGAAGCCGGTCAAGATCCTCACGATCGCGTTCTTGTTCACACCGATCGTGTTCCGCACGGTGCGGTCCGTCACGCTCGCCGAGGCCGAGCTGGACTATGTCACGTCGGCCCGGTTGCGCGGTGAGGGACCGCTGTTCATCATGACCCGCGAGATCGTGCCGAACATCACGGGCCCGATCATCGTCGAGCTCACTGTTCGGGTCGGCTACTCGATCTTCACGTTGGCGACGCTCGTGTTCGTCGTCGGTGGCGGGCGGCCGGAAGAACCGGAGTGGGGAAACATGGTCAGCCAGACGTACGGGCTCATCCAGGGCGGCACCTGGTGGCCGGCAGTGTTCCCGGCACTCGCGATTGCCAGCCTGGTGATCGCCGTCAACCTGATCGCCGACTCCGTCGAATCGGTGTACGCCTCGTGAGCGAGACACTCGCTCCGTCCCGCACCGCGGCATTGAAGGTCGACGACCTCCAGGTCGCCTATCTCGTGCGCGGCATCCCGCGCGAGGTGCTCCGCGGGGTGTCGTTCGAGGTCGCCCCGGGTGAGGCCTACGGGCTCGTCGGCGAGTCGGGGTGCGGCAAGTCGACCACCGCCTACGCCGCGCTGCGATACCTGCCATCGAACGGCCGCATCACGGGCGGACACGTCCTCGTCGGTGGCGCCGACGTGACCGTGATGGACGACGCCGCGCTGCGCCGGTACCGCGCCCGCGATGCGTCGATGGTGTACCAGGACCCCGGGGCCGCGCTGAACCCGGTGTTGCGCATCGGGCCGCAGGTCATCGAGTGCTTCACGCTCCTCGGTCACTCCAAGGACGAGGCGAAGGAGCGTGCCCTCGAAGCGTTGCGGCGCGTGCGCATCGCCGATCCAGTGCGGGTGATGCAGCGCTACCCGCACCAACTCTCGGGCGGGATGCAGCAACGGGTCGTGATCGCGATGGCGCTGGCGTGCGACCCGAAGCTGCTCGTGCTCGACGAGCCGACCACCGGTCTCGACGCCACGGTCGAGGCCGAGGTGCTCGATCTCGTGCGTGCCCTGCGTTCCGACACCGACGCCGCGATCGTGCTCATCGCCCACAACCTCGGCGTGATCCGCACGATGTGCGACCGGGTCGGCGTGATGTACGCCGGCAAGGTCGTCGAGGAGGGCCCTGCCAAGCAGGTGTTCGACGATCCGCAGCACCCGTACACCGTCGGCCTGCTCAGCTGCCTGCCACGCCACGGCATCCGCAAGGGCGAACGCCTGCTGACGACGATCCCCGGCGCGCTGCCCCAGATCGGCACGCCGTTGCCGACGTGCGTGTTCGTCGACCGCTGCCCACTCGTCACCGACATCTGCCGGACCGAGGTGGCGCCGGTTGTCGAAGTCGGCCCGGGACGTTGGACTCGATGCCATCACGCCGATCGGATCGCCGAGATCTTGGCCGCCGATGAGGCGGAGGGCGTCGAGGTCGCCGCCAGCGGCCGCATCGTGTTCGAGATGCGCGACGTGTCGAAGACGTTCCGCCAGCACCGCCACGACGTGCCGGCGCTCGTCGGTGTCGATCTCGGGCTCGCCGAGGGTGAGACGCTGGGGCTGGTCGGCGAGTCGGGTTCGGGTAAGTCGACGCTGGCCAAGGCGATGCTCGGCATCCACCCGCCCGATGAGGGTGGTGAGCTCGAGATCGACGGCCAAGTCGTCGAGGGCAAGACCGGCGATCGCACGTCCGACGAACGGCGCGCCGTGCAGATGGTGTTCCAGAACCCCGACTCGGCACTCAACCGGAACTGGACCGTGCGCAAGATCCTCAAGCGCGCCGTCGTCAAGCTCACCGGGCTCAAGGGGCGCGCGGCAGACGCGCGTGTCGAACAGCTCGCCGAGTCGTTGCGCCTCTCACCTCGTCACCTCGACCTCAAGCCGCGCCAGCTCTCGGGCGGGCTCAAGCAGCGCGTCGCCATCGCCCGCGCGTTCGCCGGCGATCCCCGCATCGTCGTCTGCGACGAGCCCACGAGCGCCCTCGACGTGTCGGTGCAGGCGGCGATCCTCAACGTGCTCGCCGAGCTCCAGGCGGGGGAGAAGACGAGCTATCTCTTCATCTCCCACGATCTCGGCGTCGTGCGCTACCTGGCCGACCGCATCGCCGTGATGTACCTCGGTCGCATCATGGAGATCGGCCGGACCGACGAGATCTTCGACGGTCCCCACCACCCGTACACCGAGGCGCTGCTCTCCGCCGTGCCCACCGTCGACGGCTCACCGGCGACGCGGATCAGCCTGGCCGGGGAGATCCCGAGCCCGGCGAACCCGCCGAGCGGGTGCGTGTTCCACACCCGCTGCCACCGTTTCATGGCCGGCACGTGCGACGTGATCGAGCCGCCGGTCGTCGAGCTGTCGATCGGCCACCGCATCCGCTGCCACCTCCCCGTCGACGAGCTCGCCCGATCGGCCGGGGTCGACTAGTGAGCGCGCGGGCCGGTGGACGCGCGGCCCGGGTGAAGTCACGTGCTGGTACCGACGCGAACCCGACCGCGCCCGCGTTCATCCGGCGCCAGATCCCGAACTATGAGTTGCTCGGCGAGGAAGGGCTGGCGCTGATCGAGCACAAGGCGGATCAGATCCTGGCCGAGATCGGCGTGGACATCCACGACGACGTCTCCGTCGGGCTGTTCCGGGAGGCGGGCGCGACCGTCGACGGGGATCGCGTGCGCTTCGATCCGGGGCACGTCCGCGCGTTGTGCGCCACCGCGCCACGCGTGTTCACGCAGCACGCCCGCAACCCCGCCCGGTCCGTCGAGATCGGGGGCGGGAACGTCGTGTTCGCACCCGCCTACGGATCGCCGTTCGTGCGCGATCTCGCTGGCGGTCGACGGTACGGATCGATCGCCGACTTCGAGAACTTCGTGAAGCTGGCCTACGCCACGCCGTGGCTGCACCACTCCGGCGGCACCGTCTGCGAACCGGTCGACGTGGCCGTCAACAAGCGACACCTCGACATGGTGTACGCGCACCTCCGGTACACCGACAAGGCGTTCATGGGCTCGGTCACCCAGCCCAGCCGCGCCGAGGATTCGGTCGAGATGGCGCGCATCGCGTTCGGGAGCGAATTCCTAGAATCGAACTGCGTCATCCTCGGCAACGTCAACGTCAACTCGCCGCTCGTGTGGGACGGCGCGATGACCGGCGCGCTCCGCGCCTACGCGTCGGCGAACCAGGCGCCGGTGGTCGTGCCGTTCATCCTCGGTGGCGCGATGGGACCGGTCACGCTCGCTGGCGCGATCGCCCAGGCGCATGCCGAGACGATGGTCGGTGTCGCGCTCGGCCAACTCGTGCGGCCCGGCTCGCCGGTGATCTACGGCAACTTCTTGTCGTCGATGGCGCTGCGCTCGGGGGCGCCCACGTTCGGGACGCCGGAGCCGGCGCTCGGCTCGCTCGTGGTCGGGCAGATGGCTCGGCGCGTGGGTCTCCCGCTGCGGTGCTCGGGGTCGTTCACGACGTCGAAGGTGCTCGACGGGCAGGCGATGCTCGAGTCGGCGGTGTCGATGCAGGCGGCGATCCTGTGCGGCGCCAACTTCATCCTCCACTCGGCCGGCTGGCTCGAGGGCGGGTTGGCGATGGGGTACGAGAAGTTCATCGTCGACGCCGACTTCTGCGGCGCGTTGCACACGTACCTCCGCGGGATCGATCTCTCCGACGACCAGTTCGCGATCGACGGCTTCCACGAGGTCGGCCCGGGCAAGCACTTCTTCGGCGCCCAGCACACCTTGCGCCACTACGAGACCGCGTTCTGGGACAGCTGGACGGCCGACAACTCGAGCTTCGAGCAGTGGCGTGACGCCGGCGAACGCCGCGTCGAGGAGCGCGCCGCCGACCGGGTCGCCGACATGCTGGCCTCCTACGAGCCACCGCCGATCGACAGCGCGGTCGACGAGGCGCTACGAGAGTTCGTCACCCGTCGCAAGGCCGAGATGCCCGACCAGTGGTATTGATGTGAGTGTCGACGATCCACTCCTGCAGCCGTTCCGGTTGAGGCACCTCACGCTGCGCAACCGGGTGTTCTCCTCGTCACACGAGCCGGCGTACTCCGAAGACGGGATGCCGAAGGATCGCTACCGGCTGTACCACGTCGAGAAGGCCAAGGGCGGCCTGGCGATGACGATGACCGCCGGGTCGGCGGTTGTGGCCGAGGACAGCCCGCCGGCGTTCGGCAACCTCCACGCCTACTCCGACGAGATCGTGCCGTGGATCCGGCGGATGACCGACGAGGTCCACGAGCACGGCGCGGCGTGCATGATCCAGTTGACGCACCTCGGTCGGCGCACCGGGTGGGCGCAGGACGACTGGCTGCCGGTGCTCGCCCCCTCCGCGGTGCGCGAGCCGGCCCACCGCGCCGTGCCGAAGGAGGCGGAGGATTGGGACATCGACCGCATCG
>DASUEW010000458.1:0-9682 GCA_036274875.1 Ilumatobacteraceae bacterium | reverse complement strand
GCCCTGATGTCGATCCGGCGCCACACTTCGTCGGCGGCGTCGATCGGCGAGCCGGCGCTCGATCGCCCCTCACCTGGTGTCGGTTCGAGCACGTAGTCGACCTGCTGACGGGCGGCGCGATCCGCCCCGTGGTTGCGGCCCTCCAGTGACCGCAGCCGAGCCAGCACGCCGACGATGAGGTCGACCCGATCTTCGTAGCGCTCGATGATCTCGAGCGCCTCCAGCGACACGACGTCGGTCGCGAAGCGTTGTTCGCCGCCGACGAGCACCTTCATCCTCGTCAGGCGGCCGCTGGCGGCGATCGTCCCATCGATCAACGCCCGCACCGATGCCTCGACGCGAAGACCCCCTCCGGCGGAGGCGCCGATCAACACGCTCGAAACACCGAGCGGAGGCCACTTGACGTCGGCTGGCGGAGGTCCTGCGAGTCGCCGCTCCAGCTCGTTCACTGCCACGCGCAGCAGGGACCGGGTGACGACATCGCGGAGTTGTGCGGGGGCGAGCTCGCCACTCGGCCCGAGACCGATGATGACCGCACCTCGCGGCGGTGCCTCGTCGACAGGCTCCAACACCAGGATCTCGCCGAGCCGCTGCGGATATTGCTGCATCAGCATCATCCGCTCCAACCGGCCTTCGGATCGCTTGTTGAGCTGCGCTTCGGCGCCGGTGAACGGCAAGCCCTGGAAGTGCCCGACAAGGAGTCGATACGTGGCGTGCTCGAGGCTGCCGTGGAGCACCTTGACCTGGAGCGGATTGAGATCGGGCGGGCCGTCGTTGTTGGCGTCGCCCATCGTCTGACGCGTCACTGGCACCCTCCCCGTTCGCTGACGTCCCGACGCATGATCGTTCATAATCGCGACGTTGTCGATCAGATTGACTGCGCTGCCCCGATGAAGGTCCGCAGCTCACGGCGCAGATCGTCGCCAGCCGGTTGAAACGCGACCTCCGTCGCCCCGGCCTCGGCCGCCGCCGCCAAGCGCTCTCGCCAGTGGGCCGCCGTGCCACTCCGACTCACCTGGGTGGCGATCGAGCCGGTCATCACCGCCCGGTCGTGACGGTTGAGCTCGGTCAGGTGACCGCGATGGGTCTCGAGATGGCGGACCGACGGATCGACGGCCTCGATCGACTCCCGCCACGTCGCGGCACCCGGGAGGGTGTCGAAGTTCGCCCGCCGCCGCTGGTAGGCCGAGTGGTAGGCGATCGCCGCGCCGGGTCCGGCCGATCGCAGCACACGCTCGCCGTCGGGATCCTCCCCGTCGTCGAGCACCGTGCCGAACGTCAACCACACCGACCAGTCGAAGCCGGCGATCGGGCTCGAGCCGAGCACGCCGCCGCCGAGCTCTCGTGCGGCCGCTTCGCCTTTCGGGCCGCTGACACCGATGAGGAACGGCGGATCGATCGGGCGTGGCGGCGCCTGTCCTGCGCCGTGCAACATCGCCACCACGGCGCCATCGATCTCGACGGCCTCACCGCGCAGCAGCGATCGAACCGTGCGAACGTGCTCGGCGACGTCGGCCCACCTGAGCGGCCGTTGCCCGAGTGCGTGGCGGGCGGTGAAGCCGGTACCGAACGCGTACGCCGTCCGGCCGGCTGCGAGCGATTCGAGGTGGGCGATCGCCGACGCCGTGGTGAGAACGTGACGATTGCTCGGGATGAGCACGCCAGGGCCGATCCCGATCCGCTCCGTGCGGTCGGCGGCGAGCGCGAGCGTCATCCACACATCGAGCTGGAGTGGTGGTGTGTCGTAGATCCACGCCCGCCGATAGCCGAGCTCCTCCGCGTACCGGACGAGATCGGGTGTGTCGGGCGTCGGAGGCAGCGCACAGGAGACGTCGAGCATGCCCACGTTCTACTTGGCACGTTCCACAGGCAGCTCAGGAGTGATGGTGCGCCGCGACATGTACTCCACCAGGCGGCGGCGCCACTCGACCGAGCACTTGTCGGCCTGCACGCTGACGAGCGTTGTCTGATCGAGCGGCAGCACGCCGTCGAGCTGCTCGAGCATGCGCTTGTCCTCGGCGCCGATCGCGAGGTCGAAGCGGATGATCTCCTCGGCCGACACGGAGAAGTCGTCGTTGCGCCACACGACGAACGTGAAGTACGCGGTGACGTCGTCGATCGGGGTCGACAGGAGCAACAAGATGTGCTCGAGACCGGTGCCGTAGCGGATCGTGCTGCGCACGTCGAAAGGCAGGTGGAAACCCGAGCTCATCGCCCGGTCGACCACGTCGGCCGTCTGGCCGCTGGCGAGGGTGCCGAGGTCGGTGTTGTTCGCCCGCACCTCGTAGCGGTAGCCGAACCACCCGTCGTCGAGCGCCTCCAGCTCGAACCTCGGCACCCGCGTGTCCTGCGCCCGCCCGAACGTGCCGACGTGCACGAACGGGAAATGCGTGATGTCGAGGAAGTTGTCGGTCATCCGCGTGGCCGACGTCTGCCACACATCGACCGGAGTGTTGATGCGGCGGAACGCCGGATCGTGCTCGTGGGCGATGACAGGGATGCCGTCGGGGCCGTCGGCCGGGGTGCTGCCGAGGCACACCCAGACCAGTCCGTACCGCTCGGCGCAGCCGAACGTGGCCAGGTGCGACCGTGGCGGAGGGGGCACGTGATCCGCCGCCGATGGCACGCGCACGCATCGTCCACCGTCGCCGAACGTCCAGCCGTGGTACGAGCAGACCAGGCCACCGTCCTCGATCGTCCCCTTCGACAGCGGCGCCTCGCGGTGCGGGCACCGGTCGGGTGCCGCGACGACGGCGCCGTCGCCCGCTCGGTACAACACGACGTTCGTGTTCAGCAACCTGGCTGCGACCGGCGCACCACCGACGTCGATGTTGCGCGCGACTGCGTACCACGCGTCGCGCAGCGCCGGATTGGAGCACAGGACGTCGGCGCCGGCGCTCGACCGGACGTCGAGGCCCCCGGGGTCAGGGCCGATGTGGGGCATGGTATGACAACCTCTCGGGATGGTGCACGGCGCAGGACCTGAGCGCGAGATTCGGGCCGACCTGCTCGTGCGCGGCGGCGACGTGGTGACGATGGACGGCGCGCGCACGGTGATGCGCGACGGTGCGGTTGCCGTGCGCGGCAACATCATCGTCGCGTTGGGGCCATGGGATGAGATGCGGGCCCTGCACCCTGGGACACGGGTGATCGGCGAACCCGACTCGCTGGTGACACCTGGCTGCGTCAACGCCCATCAGCACCTGACGGGCGATCGGCTCGTGCACTCCTGCATCCCCGACGCGATCGACTCGCAGGAGGCGATCTTCGGATGGGCGGTGCCGGTACACGCTGCCCACACCGGCGACGACGACGAACTGTCGGCCACGCTGGGCGCGATCGAGGCAGTCACCAATGGAATCACGTGCACCGTCGAGGCGGGCACGGTGGCTCATCCCGATCGGGTGGCAGGGGCGGTGCGTTCCGTGGGGATGCGGGCGACGATCGGCCAGTGGGGTTGGGACGTCGACGACGTGCCGTTCGGCGCACCCGCGGCCGACGTGCTCGCCCGGCACGCGGACCTCCTCGATCGCCTGCCGACCGGCGGACTGGTGGAGGGCTGGGTGACACTCGTCGGCCACGACTTGATGAGCGACGAGCTGGTTGCCGGCGCGAGCGAGCTGGCCCGCGCACGCGGGGTGGGCCTCACGTTCCACATGTCGCCGCACGCCGGCGACCCGGTGAGTTATCTCGCGCGGACGGGTCGCCGGCCGTTCGTCCATCTCGACCAGCTGGGCGTGCTCGGCCACCACGTGCTGGTGGCCCACGCGGTGCACCTCGACGACGATGAGCTGGATGTCGTCGTGCGCACCGACACTGCGGTGGCGTCGTGCCCGTGGGCGTACCTGCGCCTCGCCCAGGGCTTCACCGTCGCCGGCCGGCACGGTGAGTTGCTGGCCCGTGGTGCGCGCCTCGCGCTGGGATGCGACGCCGAGAACGCGGGTGATGCGGTCGACGTCTTGCGCGCCGCCTCCCTGTTCGTCGGTCTGGTCCGCGATGGCGCCGTCGACCCGTTCCGCCTCACGGCGCACGATGGGCTGGCCCTGGCCACGATCGAGGGCGCGCGAGCGATCGGCAAGGCCGACACGATCGGCTCGATCGTGGTCGGCAAGCAAGCCGATCTCGTCGTGCACGATCGTCGCGGTCCGCAGTTCGTGCCGCTCAGCGTCGACCCCGTGATGCAGCTGATGTGGGCGAGCGACGGACGCTCCGTTCGTGACGTGCTGATCGCCGGTCGCGAGGTCGTGCGCGACGGCCGTTGCGTCACCGTCGACCTCGACCTGCTCCGCGAGGAGGCGGCCCGCCGACGTGATCACCTCCTCGCCGCGCGCCGCTGATGACCGCACCGCCGGAGCGTACCCCATCGCTCCGACCGCTTGGTCAGACCATCAGTCCATCTTTGCTATGGTGCCGACGTGGAACCGAACACCCTGATCTTCGTCGACTTTCCGTCCGATGACGTCGTTGCCTGTGCCGACTTCTACCACGAGGTGCTCGGATGGGAGGTCGAGGGCCGGCCGACCGGCGTGTTCCACCGTGGCGTACCAGGAGGATTCTTCCCACTCGAGGACGGCACGCCGTCGCCGATCGGCAACCTCCACGTCGGCTTCTCCGACGTGGCCAACTGCCGCCCCCATCCCGACCCCGCCGGAGTCGAGCCGCGCCACCTGGCGAGCGGCGGTCGCGGCGTTCGAGTCTGGATCCTCGTCGGCGACGGCGACAGCGAGGATGCCATTCTCGACCGCGCCAGCCTGCACGGCGCCAAAGTGCTGTGGCGACACCACTACTGGGCCGAGTTCAACGGCTTCAACGGCGCCTTCGAGGACCCGTGGGGCACGACCGTCGTGCTGTGGACCAAGGGTGGAACCGATCCCGTCATCCCGGAGGGATACACCCGTGAGTGAAGCGCTCGATCGTCTGCGCCCCGGCTCTGTGCGCTGGACCCACATCGCCCTGCCGTGCAGCGACATGGACCGCTCCATCGAGTGGTACGAGACCTTCACGCCGCTCGAGCTGCTCGACCGTCGCGAGGACTCCGAAGGGCAGGGTGCCTGGCTCGGGCACCCCGACCAGGGCGACAAGCCGTTCATCCTCGTGCTCGTCAGCTTCATCCGCGACCAGCACAAGGGGCCGCAGCCGACGATGGCCCCGTTCGCCCACATCGGCATCGAGATGCCGAGCAAGGAGATGGTCGACGAGATCGCGGCGCGGGGCAAAGAGGCCGGGTGCCTGTCGTGGCCACCGACCCAGATGCCCGACCCGATCGGCTACATCTGCGCCCTCAACGACCCCGACGGCAACGTGATCGAGTTCTCCTACGACCAGGGCGTGTACGAAAAAGCCCAGGAGGTCTGGGGTTCGGTGACGGGGTGACACCCGCCGAGCGCTGCACCGTCTACCTTGCGGCGTTCGCCACCGGTGACCCGGCCGCCGTCGTCGCCCACGTCACCGACGACTTCGTCAACGAGCACACCGCCGCGCTGGGGAGCGGGTGCACGGGTCGTGACGAGTACGCGCGCCGGGTGCCTGGCTTCCTCGCGTCGATGCCAGGGCTGCGTTACGAGATCGAAGACGTGGTCGCCGACGGCGAACGCGTGGCCGTCGCCTACACGCTCCACGCCCATGTCAACGAACGCGATGTCGCGGTGCGCGGCGTCATGCGGTTCCGTGTCGAGGGCGACCTGATCGCCCACCGGATCGACTACTGGGACAGCCTCGTGTTCCAGCAGCAGGCAGGTCTTGTGTGAGCGGGCCAACGCGCCGCCTCGGCCACAGTGGGATCGAGGTCTCGTCGATCGCGTTCGGCGCCATGATGTTCGGCCGCTGGGGCAACACCGACGTCGACGAGTGCTATCGCATGGTGGATCACGCGCTCGACTCGGGCATCACGCTGTTCGACACCGCCGACATGTACGACGACGGCGCGTCCGAGACGATTCTCGGCGAGGCGTTGCGCGGGCGACGCGACCACGTCGTGCTGGCGACCAAGGTGGGCAACCCGATGGCCGGCGATCCACGGCGCAGCGGGCTCTCGCGCCGCTGGATCATGCAGGCCTGCGACGACAGCCTGCGCCGGCTCCAGGTCGACCACGTCGACCTGTACCAGATGCACCGACCCGATCCGGCCACTCCGATCGACGAGACGCTGGCCGCGCTCGACGAGCTCGTCACCGCTGGCAAGGTGCGCGCGATCGGGACGTCGACGTTCTCGCCGGCGCAGATCGACGACGTCAACGAGCGCGCCGCCGCGCTCGGCACGGCGCGGCCGACGAGCGAGCAGCCGCCGTACTCCGCGCTCGCCCGTGGCATCGAGCCCGACGTCCTGCCGGCATGCCGCCGGCACGACCTCGGCGTCATCGTGTGGGCACCCCTGAACGGTGGTTGGTTGACCGGGAAGTACCAGGGTGTTGTCGACGACATCGCCTCCCGGGCCTTGCGGCAACCCGACCATTTCGACCACGGCAACGAGGCCATTCGCGACGAGAAGCACGCACTGGTAGACCGGTTGAGCGCGGTCGCCGCCGAGGCGGGTCTCACGCTCATGCAACTCGCCCTCGCCTTCGTGCTCGACGACCCGACGATCACCGCCGCGATCATCGGCCCGCGCACGCTCGACCAACTCCACGACCTGATGTTCACCGCTCACCTTCCAGGCGGGCTCGTCCTCCCGGACGGAGTACGCGACGCGATCGACCGGATCGTCGCGCCGGGCCGCAACGTCAACCCCGCCGACGCCGGCTGACCCTCAACAGAAGCCGCGCTCAGGTCAGGCCGCGGACGAAGGGCTGGGCCAGCGCACGTGGCTGGCGGCTGCGGGTGGCGAACATGGCGGTGATCGCGAGCGCGACGACATACGGCAGGCTGGCCGCCAGCTGGGCGTTGATGCGATGACCCAACCCCGGCAGCGTCTGCTGCAGGGCGAAGAAGTAGCCGAACAGCACGCAACCGATGATCGTGCCGCGCAGGGTCCAACCGCCGAAGATGACCGCGGCGATGGCGATGATGCCCTTCAGCCCCACATGCCCCGGCTCGTAGCCCGAGATCGAGATCTGACCCAGCACCAGCACGCCGCCACCGAGACCCGACGCCAGCCCGGCCACCATGATCCCCTGCCGGCGGCGGCGGTTCACCGTCACGCCCGAGACGTCGGCGGCCTGCGGGTTGTCGCCGACCGAGCGCGCCTCGAGGCCCCAACGCGTGTGGAACACCAGCCACCACGCCAACGGCACGACGGGCACGATGAGGTACATCGGCCACGGCTGGCCGAACAGCGCCTCGCCGACCAGCGGGATGTCGCTGAGCAGTGGCACCCGCGTAGCCTTGGCGACACTCGTGACGGCCTCCCACCGGCTGTCGAGGAACAACGCCAGGCCGAGCACGAACAGGTTCAGCGTCAGTCCCACCACGAACTGGTCGATCGACAGTCGATGGCTGAGGTTGGCCTGCACGAGTGACACCACGAGTCCCGCGACGGTGCCTGCGATCAGACCCACCGCCACCGCCAGCGTCGGGTTGACCGACGGCGACCGCGCCACGATCTGGGCGAACGTGACGCCCGCGGCGTACGCCCCACCGATCATCATCGCCTCGACCGAGATGTTCAGCGTGCCGGCGCGCTCGGCTACCCACTCGCCGGTGGCCGCGAACGCCAACACGATCGCGAAGCGGATCGCGGCTTCGTACATCGCCTCCGATCCGGCGACATCGCCGAGCACGGTGAAGACCGACGCGATCACGCCGGCGCTCCCCCGAGCGCCGTCGACGCGCTCGCTCCGGACGACAGTGCCGGCACGGGTTCCTCGACCGCGGCGCGCCTGCGCCGGATGGCGGCGACGGCCGGCGGCACGAGCAGCGCCAACACCAACAGCGCGCGAACTACGTCGACGATCGAGCGTTCGACACCGGTT
Source organism: Ilumatobacteraceae bacterium (assembly GCA_036274875.1). Taxonomy (GTDB): domain Bacteria; phylum Actinomycetota; class Acidimicrobiia; order Acidimicrobiales; family Ilumatobacteraceae; genus JALOLG01. The sequence continues at coordinate 1,775 of DASUEW010000458.1, read as the reverse complement.
GCGGCCAGGAATCCCGCTCCCGTCCGCAGGGACGCGAACAGCAACGCCACGGGGATGCACACGAGCGGTCGGTTGCGGGCAACCAGCGCGACGAGCAGCCCCTCCCATCCGACGTTGTTGGCGAAGCCCGGCGTGTAGCGATAGTTGGCGGCGCCACCCGCGAGCATCGCGGCCCCGGCCAGGCCGGCCGCCGCCCCACCGACGGCGAGCGCCGTGGCGCCGGAGCGCACCACCGACACACCGGTGCGCTGGGCGGTGCGTGGGTTCCGCCCCAGCACGCTCAGCCGGAAACCCCACACGGTGCGGTGCAGCACGACTCCCACCGCGACGGCCAGGAGCACGACCACCGGTACCGACCACGGGAACTCGTTGCCGAACACGCGGATCTGGCCGATGCGCGTCGATGAGTCGAGCTGCGCGCTCGTCTGGACCCGGTTCGGTTTGTTGGGATCGGGGTCGAGCAGCAGGAACGTGCGCGTGAGCAGGTAGCCCGTGCCCTGCGACGCGACGAACACCAGCAGCAGCGTGGTGATCACCTCGGGAACCTTGCGCCAGTACCGCAACAGCGCGGCCACGCCGGCCCACAGAGCGCCGCCCACGACCCCTCCGATCAACGCCGCGATCAACGCGACCGCCCCGCTGTTGCGGGTGGCCACCCACGTCGCGAGCGCGGCGCCGACCGCAACTTGGCCCTCTTGTCCGATGTTGACCAGGCCGGCCCGGGTCGAGACGATCGCGCCGAGGGCGACCAACAGCAACGGGGCCGCTTCGCCGAGTGTGCCGCCCCAACGGCCGGCATTGCGGAAACTGCCGTCGAGCAGGGCGCTGAGCACCTTCTGCCACGGACCGCCGGTGATGGCGATGAGCACGGCCGAGGCGACGAGCGCCAGCGCGATCGACACCGCGTACAGGGCGAGGAGCACGACGCCCCGTCGCACCGTCGACGTTTCAGGCCGGCGCATCGTCATCGTGTAGGTGGTCCTTCGGTGGCAACGCCACCCAGCAGCAGGCCGAGGCGCTCCGACGTGGCTTCGGCGCGGGCGAGCTCCCCGATGACCCGGCCGCGAGACACGACGACGATGCGGTCGGACAGATCGAGGATCTCGTCCAACTCGGTCGACACCAACAACACTGCGATGCCGGCGGCAGCGGCGGCCCGCAGCCGGGCGTTCGTGTACTCGATCGCCCCGACATCGAGGCCGCGGGTGGGTTGGGCGGCGACCAGCACCTTCGGTCGATGGCTCAGCTCCCGGGCAAGGACCACACGCTGTTGGTTGCCACCCGAGAGACTGCGCATCGGCGCATCAGGCGCGGCCCCCTGGATCTCGAACTCGGCCATCAGGTCCTCGGCGCGGCGACGCAGGCGTGCCTTGCTGACGAATCCGAAGCGGGCGACCGAACGTGGCCGGTCGATGAGCAGGTTCTCGGCGATGGACATGTCGAGCACGCACCCCGAGTCGTGGCGATCCTCGGGGATCACGGCCACCCCGTGCCGAGCCATGCAACCGGCTCGTCGGGTGTCGACGGTGACGCCGTCGACGATGACCGAGCCGCCGTCGAGGTGGATCAGGCTCGACATCAGATCGCCGAGCTCGCGCTGACCATTGCCCTCGACCCCCGCGACGCCGACGATCTCGCCCGCATGAACCTCCACGCTCAGGTGATCGAGCACGGCCAGGCCGTCGCGCACGACGCGCGCATCCCGCACGATCAGCATCGCCGGTCGGGTGTCGGCGGGCGCCTCGATCGCGGGCGACTCGCCGACGGGGTCCGAG
>DASUEW010000457.1:0-10458 GCA_036274875.1 Ilumatobacteraceae bacterium | reverse complement strand
CTCACGAACGGCGCGGATCAGACGCAGTGCCATCTCGTCGGCGTCGACGACGGCGATCCGGGTCAATGACCCGGGACTTGGGCCGGTCATTGCACGGCCCGGCGCAGCGGTTCGAGTGCGCCTTCGTCGGTACCGCCGGGCAGGGAGATGGTCTCGTAGGCGTCGAGGGCGACACGGACGTGCCCCGCGTCATCGACCACCGTGGCGTCGACGCCGCGACCGTCGGCCCGTGCGGTCACCACGGCCCGCCAGCGGCCCACTTGATCGGGCACTGGGAACAACGACACCCGCCCGACCCGAAGCGGCAGCGCCAGGCGACCGGTCGTACCGAGCTCGAGGATGCCGGCGGTCTGGAAGCACAGCTCGATCAACCGCGGCTCGAAGAGCAGCGGCGCGCCGTCGGGCTGGTGATCGGGCGGGAGGTCGTCCGCCAGCCGGCCGACGACGCGGTCGGCGTCGCGCCAGGCGGCGTCGACGACCTGGTACGCCGGTCCGTGGAAGTAGATCCGATAGACGTCGTCGGCGCCGACGGCTCGATCGCTCGGCTCGCCGGCGGGAGCGGCTCCCGGATCAAGGGTGAGCGGCAGGACGGCCGCGCGCGTCAGTCGCACCCGACCGCTGAAGTGGGTGGTGAGTTGCTCGGACTGGTTGGCGAGTGACCGACGGGCCAGCAGGCGGCAGTCGGCGACCACGTCGTCGCCGACGAGGCGTGGTCGGGCGACCAGTTCGAGCTCGCGGGATTCGTCTCGGAAGAACTTGCACGGTGCCGAGAACGCCACGTCCTCGACGGCAACGGCGGTCCAGCCGGGCGCCGAAGCCGACGCGACCTCGGCGAAGCCCTCGATCCCCATCACGCCCGGCAGCACGGGTGTGCCGTCGATGCGGTGATGGTCGAGAAAGCGCTGCTCGACCGGATCGAGGGCGGTGGACACCGCCAGGCCGTCGGCCATCGTCCACCCGGTGAACACGCCGAGCATCGGTCCGGCGGTGGTGTCGAGCGCCGAACGGGCGGCAACCGCGTCGAGTCCATCGCGCTCGGCGAGGAGCATGCCGAGGCCGCCGGCCACGACGACCTCACCGCCAGGGCCGCCGGCGGTGATCTCGTGCCGCACGACGGGCACTCCGGTCTCGGGCGGCAGCATGTCGATGCCGGCCAACTCCATCATCTTCGGGATCGAGCCGCGGCTCGCCATCCCGATGCTCGCCCACGCCGTCCAGTCGATCGCGATGCCACGCGATTCGGGCCGGGTCGACCGGAAGTTGGAGATGCACTTGCACAACAGGTCGTTGGCCGCGCTGTAGTCGGTTTGGCCACCGTTCCCGAAGCGACCGGCGATCGAGCTGAAGACGACCGCGGTCCCGAGCGCGAGGTCGCCCAACCCGTGCATCAGGTTGAACCACCCGTCACCCTTGACGCCGAACACGAGGTCGTACTCGCGTGTCGGCTTGTTGTCGAGCGTGTGGCTGATCTCCAGACCGGCTGCGTGCAGCAGGACGTCGATCCGGGCGTGGCTCGCCTGCAACTCGCGGAACACGGCGCCGACTGCGTCGCCGTCGGTGAGGTCGACCTGGTGCCAGTGGACGCTGCCCCCGGCACGGCGGACTGCGGCGATGGTGTCGGCCGCGGCCTGCGCCCGCTCCAGGCGAGCGAGCTCGACACCGACACGCGCCGGCGTGGCACGTTCGCCGCTCGCCGCGATGCGCTCTGCAAGCTCGAGCTTGAGGCCATCGCGATCGGTGACGAACCGCTCGAGATCGTGGTCGGACGGATCCGGCTCGGGAACGAGGTCGAGGAGATGGAACGTTCCCCCACACACGGCCAGATCGGCGGTGATGGCCGACACGATGCTGCCGGCCGCGCCCGTGATCACGAACACGCTGTCGGACGTAAGTGTCCGTTCCGGGCCGCCGTCGGCGGCCGGTTCGGGGGCGAGGGCGACGCTCCAGCGGTCCCCGCCGAGATGACCGATCTCGACGACGCCGGGATCGCGACGTGTCTCGGCGAGCAGGCAGCCGGCGATCACCGTGGCGTCGTCGACGGAACCGAAGTCGACCGCCTTGACCAGCGCGTCGGGGCGCTCCCGTGCGTACGCCTTGGTGAAGCCGGTGACGGCACCGCCCATCGGAGCCGTGGCGCCGGCGGGTCCGTAGCCGTGTTGCCCGCCGAGGCGGGTGGCGCTGACGAGGAACGTGCCGGGCTGGGCGATGTCGCCGTACAGCTCGCGCATGGCCGCCGCCAGCAGCTTGACGCGGATGCGGATGCCTTCGGTCCATGCCTCTCGGGCGAGGGTGGCGTGCAGACCCTCGTCGTCGAGGGCGGGCAGCCAGTACACCCCGGTGATCGGACCCGACTCGCGCCACGACGCGAGCACGGCGACGAGCGCGTCGGCATCGGGGGCGTCGTCGACGACCAGTGTGTCGACGCCGAGCTGATGGAGACCCTCGACGAGCGCCGAAGCCACTCCACCGGTGTCGGCCAGCACGAACACGCGTGAGCCGGTCCCGAGCGTGACACCCGTCGGCACGCAGTGCTCGAGTGCGGGGCGCAGGACGACGACGGGCACCCGACGCGGGAACGCGTCTGACTCTCCGTCGTAGCCAATCGCGGCTTCGGCGCCGCCCACTGGCTCGGTGGCGGCCACTGGTTCGGTGGCCGTCTGGGTTGTGGCCGTCCGTGGGGTCGTGGATGGTTGTGGGGTGCGGTCGCGGACGAAGTCGACGACGTGGTTGATGGTGGGGTAGTCGCGGAGTTTGAGGTTGTCGTCGCGTTCGATGCCGTATTCCTCGCGGATCTTGGCGAACAGTTCGGCTTGTTTGACGGTGTCGATGCCGAGGTCGGCTTCGAGGTCGAGGTCGGGGGCGAGCATCTCGGCGGGATAGCCGGTCTGTTCGGCGACCAGGGTCACGATCCGTTCGGCGACCGCCTCGATCGACACCTCCGCCGGTGCGACCGCAGCCTCGACGACAGTCACCGGTTCGGCGACCGCCACCGGCTCGACCATCGTTGCGGGCTCGACGGCCGCTGGCGGCTCGGTCGGAGCCGGCAGGAGCACGGCCGCACTGGGCGCCGCCGGTACCGGCCCTGGGTTGGTGGCGGCCGGGCCGTGATCCACCAGCTGCAGCCGTCGCTTCGCCACCTCGAGCTCAGCGGCTGGATCACCACTGATGCGCTTCAGCCATGCGCCGAACCGAGCCGGATCGCTGATCCGGTAGGCGTACCCCAGCTCGTCGGGGCCGCGCCGTTGACCGTCGGGCGCCGGCGTCCGGCGCAGGAGCAGCATCGAGATCTGCGAACCGAACCCGGCGGCCAGCCGCAGGGCGTACTCGACGGGATACGAACCGCCCTTCGACAAGTTGAGGGAGCCGAGCTCGGGGTCGGGCTCACGGAAGTTGGCGACCGGCGGGACGATGCCCGTCTCGAGGGACTTGACCGCGACGACGTCCTCCAGGCCGACACCCATCGGGTGGCCCGTGAAGCCCTTGGTGTTGGCGATGACCACTCGGTCGGCGTCGGCGCCGAACACCCGCCGCAGTGCGAAGATCTCGGCCGATGCACTCCCGCCCCGTGCGGGCGTGTACGTCTCGTGCGACATGAACACCGTCGCCGGAGCGATCGCGTGGCGGTCGATGCCGGTACGGGCCTCGGCGCCGGCGACGAGTTGCTCCATCACGTCGCCGATGTGGTCGACGTCGAGCCGCGTGCCGTGGAAGGCGCTGTTGGCGGTCGCGGTCCCGAGCACCTCGCAGATCGGACGAAGTCCGCGCTGACGCGCGGTTTCGGCGCTCTCGACCACGAGCGCCGCGGCGCCCATGCCGAGGATCATGCCGTGGCGGCGGCGGTCGAACGGGATCGCCGCCTCCGTGACGTCTTCGTCGGTGGCCGCCGCTCCGCTGGCGAGGAAGCCCGAGCCGAACCAACCGAGCAGCTCGTCGGACGTGACATCGTCGGCTGCGACCACGACGACGCGACGGCAACGGCCGGCGCGAATCCAGTCCTGGGCGAGGGCCACGGCCTGGGTGGTGCTGGCGCACGCCGAGTTGATCTGGGTGTTCGGGCCGCGGGCGCCGATGAGGTCGGCGAACTGCGAGTGTCCCATCGAGAGGACGTGGAACAAGAAGCGGCGGTCGAAGCCGTAGGGGTCGTCGTCGATCAACTTGCGGAGGTCGTGCAACCGCCGGTCGATCTCGGCGAGTGCCACGTCCGCCCCGTCGACTCCGACCAGGCTGACCCGGATCGCCTCCAGCTCGGTCCGCTCCTCGCGCCGGGCGTGGTCGGTTGCGAACGCACGCGACTCGGAAGCGAACTCCTCGATCCCGGGGAACGCGGAGGCGAAGATCACGCCGGTGTCGTCGCGCATCTCGTCGGGAAGGCCCCAGCGCTCGGGCAGGTAGGTGCCGAGATGAGTCGTCTTGTAGCGCATGGCCAGCGGGATCCCGGCGTCGCGCAGCGCGTCGAAGCCGGCCCCGACCGCGAGCTGAGTCGTGCGCCCGTAGGCGGCCACCCGCTCGGGGTCGACACCGAACTCGGCGACGAGGTCGAGCGCGCCGGCGCGGGCGGCCAACTTGAGGACGTCGTCGGGGCTGTCGATGGCCTCGAACGACGCACCGTGGTCGCTCTTGACCAGCCGTGTGATCCGGTGCTCGAGGATCTCGTTACGGATGTGCGTCGGGATCGCGTGGATGAACTGCTCGCCGTTGAGCAGCAGTCCGAGGTTGGCGTCGTCGAAGACGTGGGTGGTGCCGGGGGTACCGAGGGCTGCGCCGGTGATGACGACCGGTTCGTCGAGGTCGCCGACCCGATCGGCTGGGACGCGCTCCTCGGCGCCCTCGTAGATGGTCCGGCCGCGGTCGAGGAACTCGGCGAACAGGCGGCCGAGCTCGAGGTGGACCCGATCCGACGTCGACACATCGTGCATCGGCGCCTGGTTCGTGGGCGGGATCGCAGTTGTGACCGGGGTCTGGATCACTTCTGCCATCGACGCGTCTCGTTCCGGCGGGAGGATCTCGGACGCGGGCGCGGCGGCGGCGTCGGTCCGGCCGCGGCCGAGGCCGGCGGCGTAGAGGCCGCACAACGCCTGGTTGAAGCTCACGATGTCGCCGGCTTTCGGGTGGTTCGTGGCGAGGTTGACGATGTCATCGCCGCCCGGTCCGTTGCCGAGAACGTCGGCGACGAACCCTCGCAGCGCCCATTTCGGGCCGACCTCGACGAACACCGTGGCGCCGGCATCGGCGAGGCGGCGGAGCCCGGCGACGAACTGCACCGGCGCCGCGACCTGGCGGGCGAGCAGGTCGAGCATCTCGGGAACCACATCAGGCCCGGTCGGGTAGAAGTCGCCGGTGACGTTGGCGATGATCGGCAGCACCGGCGATCGCAGCTCGAGCCGTTCGAGGGTGCGGCGCAGCGGTTCGCTCACCGGCGCCACGATCGACGTGTGGAAGGCGTGGCTCACCGGCAGGCGGGCAGTTGTGAGCCCGCGCTCGGCGCAGGCCCGCTCGGCTGCGAGCACCGCGTCGGTGGCACCCCCGATCACCGACTGCGTGGTGGAGTTGACGTTGGCGAGGACCACGTTGCCGTCGATCGACGCGACAATCTCCTCGGCGGTCTCGATCGGCCCCATCACGGCGACCATCAGCCCGGCGTCGTCGATCGCCAGGTGGGCCATCTCGTGGCCGCGGGCGCTGACTGCTTCGAGGGCGGCCGGGAACGACAAGCTGCCGGCGGCGACGAGCGCGCCGTACTCGCCGAGACTGTGGCCCATGACCATGTCGGGGGCGACGCCGTACTCGCCGAGCAGGCGGGTGAGAGCGATGTCGACGGCGAGCACCGCCGGCTGCGTGATCTCCGTGCGCTGGAGCTCCGCCTCGGCGTCGGCCATCCGCTCGGGCGACGCCGGATCGACGAAGATCACGTCGGACAGCGAACGCCCCAACAGCGGTGTCATCACCACGTCGGCCTCGGCGAACGTGGCGGCTACCGCCGGCTCGCTGTCGCGCAACGTGCGCAACATGTTGGCGTACTGCGAGCCCTGCCCGGTGTAGAGGAAGGCCACCTTGCCGGCCGGGCCGTGCCCGCGGAAGACGCCGCGGCCCTGGAGCAGCTTCCAGGCTGCACCACCGCGCGCCAGCGCGTCGAGCGCCTTGGCCGCCTTGTCGGCCAGCTCGTCGGCGTCGGCGTAGTCGATGGCGATGCGCTCCGGCGCGGCCAGCGCCGCTGCGGTCGGTGCCTCCGGTGCCGGTGCCCGGCCGGCGGCGGCGTCGGCCTGCACCGCGCGGAGCTGCTCACCCAACTCGGCCTCGGTTGCGGCACCGAGCACCAGCGCGCCCCGCAGCGGCGCCTTGACGGCGGCCGCGGTGGCCGTCGCGGTCGTGGCAGTCGTCGTGGCGGTTGCGCTGAAGTCGGCGCCGACGGCGACGATGCGGGGCCCGTCGCCGCGCAGGTGGCCCGGCACGTACTCCTCGAGCACGGCGTGGAAGTTGGTCCCCCCGAACCCGAACGCGCTCACGCCGGCGCAGCGCACCTGCCCGGCGGGCACCTTCCACTCGGTGAGCTCGGTGTTGACGTGGAACGGTGACGTCGCCCAGTCGATGTTGGGGTTGGGCTCGCGGAAGCCGAGGCTGGGCGGGATCGACTTGGCGTGGAGTGCGAGCGTGGCCTTGAGCAGCCCGGCCGCGCCCGCCGCCGCCTTCAGGTGACCGATGTTCGACTTCACCGAGCCGAGGGCGATGCTGCCGGGGGCGATGTCGGCCGTGGCGAACACGTCGGCGATGCTGCTGACCTCGACGACGTCGCCGACTCGGGTCGACGTTCCGTGCGCTTCGACCAGCGAGCAGACCTCCGGCGACAACCCGGCGTTGCGCCAGGCGCGCTCCACCGCCATCCGCTGGCCAACGGGATTGGGCGCGGTGATGCCCTTGCCCCGGCCGTCGCTCGCTCCGCCGATGCCGCGGACGACCGCGTAGATGCGGTCACCGTCGCGCTCGGCGTCGGCGAGGCGCTTGAGGACGAACAGCGCCGCCCCCTCGCCCATCACGAACCCGTCGGCGCCGACGTCGAACGGCCGGGTGCCGGTGGCCGAGAGGGCGCCGATCTTGCAGAACTTGACGTACGTGGCGGCGCCCATGTTGCGGTCGATGCCACCGCTGATCGCGACGTCGAACGTGCCGGCGGCGAGGCCGGCGATCGAGGCGTCGAAAGCAGCCATCGCCGACGCACAGGCGGCGTCGACGATGTAGTTGGGACCGTGCAGGTCGAACAGGTTGGCCACGCGGCCGGCAATGCAGTTGCCCAGCTCGCCCGGCATCGTGTCCTCGGTGATCGCCGGCGTGAGGCCGTCGAGGCGCCCGTGCAGCTCCTCGGCGATCGCGGCACGGACGTCGGCCGGCAACCCCGTGAACGATGGCGACCCGGCGAGCTCGCGAGCGATCTCGGGGAAGGCGATGCGCAACGCGGTCTGGTAGTGCTTCTCACCCGCCATCGCGTTGCCGAGGATGACTGCCGTGCGCTCGGAGTCGAGCGTTCGCTCCGGCCAGCCGTAGTCGGTCAGCGCGGCGTGGGTGCAGGCGACGGCCCACTTCTGGGCGTCGTCCATCGCGTCGCCGACCTTGGGCGGGATCGGGAGGTGCCACGCGAGCGGCGACCAGTCCCACTCACGGACCCAGCCGCCGATCTTGGAGTACGTCCGCTCGGGCGCCTTCGGATCGGGGTCGAAGTACAGGTCGGGGTCCCAACGGTCCGGCTGCACGTCGCTGATGGAGTAGCGCCCCCGCTCGAGATTGCGCCAGAACGTGGCGACATCGGGAGCGTCGGGAAGGATCGTGCCGACGCCGACGATCGCGATGGGGGTGGTGCTCCCGGTCATGACGTCCTCCCATAGATCGCATCGGCCACCGCGTCCATGTCGTCGATCAGGCCGCGCTGGGCGGCGAGCACGCCAGTCAGCCCGACGTGCTGCTCGAGATCGGGATCGACGTCGGGACTACCTCCGTGCAGCCATCGCAGGCCGTCGATGGTCACCTTGAGGGCGGCCTCGCGGGCGAACACCCGGGCCATCGCCGCCAGCGCAGGGGCGTCGAACCGGTGGTCGCCCTTGGCCGGCAGCCCGCCGGCGGCCGCCCGGGCTGCCCGGCGCGACAGGGCGGCGGAGCACTCGGTCCATGCCACCAACTCGCCGAGTCGCAACAGCACGTGCTGGTTGCGGGTGAGCCGGACGACCCGGCACGCTTCCATGACCTCGGCGAGGGCATGGTGGGCCAGGGCGGACACGTCGGCGCCGCAGGCGGGGTCGGTCAGGTGGAGCGCCTCGAGGGCCTCGGCCTGCTCGTGGTAGTGGCGGCCGGAGGTCTTGAGGTGCTGCTGCCACCGGTCGCGCCCGATGGTCATCTCCATGATCTCCGACGTGCCTTCGTAGATGGTGGTGATCCGCACGTCTCGCTTGATCTTCTCGACCATGTACTCGTGCGTGTAGCCGTAGCCGCCGAGCGCCTGGATGGCCGCGTCGGCTGCGCCGTTGCCGGCCTCGGTGGCCATGTACTTGGCGATCGCCCCCTCGGTGTTGAACAGGTTGTCGTCGGTGTCGATGCGCTCGGCCGTCTCTTCGATGTACGCCCGGGCCGCCTCGAGCCGGATCGCGTGGGGAACGATGAGCTTGTGGCTGTACCCCGGCTTCTCCGACAGCGGGCCGCCCGCCTGGATGCGCTCGACCGAGTACGGGATCGCCACGTCGAGTGCGGCCCAACCGGCACCGAGCCCGAACGCGGCCACCATCAGCCGGGTGTAGCCGAACACTTGCTGGGCCTGCACGAGCCCCTGGCCCTCGACGCCGCCGACGAGCCGATCGGCGTCGACCGCGACGTCGTCGAGGAAGAGCGCGGCGGTGTTGCTGAGCCGGATGCCGTGCTTGTTCTCGGGCTCGCCGTGGGCGAAGCCTTCGAGGTCGCGGTCGAGCACGAACCACGATGGGCCGCCGGGTGTGTTGGCGAGGATCGAGTAGAGGTCGGCGACCCCGCCGTTCGAGATCCACTGCTTGCGCCCGGTGATGCGGTACCCGACCACGACGCCGTCGTCGATGACGGGCACGGCCACCGTCTTCAGCGCCCCGAGGTCGCTGCCGGCTTCGGGCTCGGTGGCGCCGTACGCCATCAGCAGGCCCTCGTCGGCGATGCGGCTCATCCACTCCTTCTTCTGCTCCGGCGTCCCCCCGACGGTGATCGGGTCACTGCCGAGGAACGTGGCGAGCACGGCCGTGGCGACACCGACGTCGATACGAGCCATGCGCTCGCACACGCGGTAGATGTCGAACGTCCCGCCGCCCATTCCGCCGTACTCCTCGGCGATGAACAGGAGTTGGACACCGAGCTCGCTGCTGCACATCTTGTGGATCACATCGGCTGGGAACTCGTCGCGCTCGTCGAGGTCGATGAGCACGCTGTCGGGTAACTCGCGACGGGCGAACTCCGTGATGGAGTCGAGAATCATGTCGAGCGTCTCGAGATCGAGACCGGGACCGAAGCCGAACGTCATGGCTTGCACCTCTCGAGTCGAGGGCACGCCGACGGTTCTGGCGGCCCCGTTTGTTCGAGGGTACGAATCGACCACCTGCATCGGCAGAGTCCATGGACCCAAATCGCCGAGGTTTCACGGGGCCCGTCGCGACGCCGGCACGGTGTGACAGCACGGTGTGACAGGCTGATCGGATGCTCTCGTGGCATTCGCTCGGTGAGCTGAGCCGTCCCCAGGCCGGCGACTGGCTGACCGCCGGCGAGGCCGACCGGGCGGCGGCGATGCGCTTCACCAAGCGCCGCGATGAGTGGCTGCTGGCGCGGTGGACGGCGAAACAGGCGCTCGCCGCCGAGCTCGACCTGGCGGCCGATTCCGCCTCACTGGCGCGGATCGAGATCCGCACGATCATCGGCGGCGAAGCCCAGGGCGCGCCCGAGGTGTACATCGACGGCATCCGCTGCCAGGTCGGCATCTCGCTCACCGACCGCGCCGGCTGGGCCGTCTGCACGGTCGGCGCCGTCGACGAGCTGGGATGCGATCTCGAGCTCGTCGAACCGCGCTCCGAGGCGTTCGTGCGTGACTTCCTCACCCCTCATGAACAGGCCGCAGTCGCCCACCCGCCGGTCGACGCGTCCCGGGACGCGGTCGCCAACTTGGTCTGGTCGGCCAAGGAGAGCGCGCTGAAAGTGCTGCGCACGGGGCTCCGGCGCGCCACTCGATCCGTCGAGGTCGGCTTCCGGGACGGGTCCGTCGACGGCTGGCAGCCGCTGCTCGTGCGCACCGAGGAAGGTCGCGATCTGCCCGGCTGGTGGCGGCAGTACGGCGAGTTCGTGCTCACCGTCGTCACCGGCCGCGCCGTCCCCCCGCCGCGGCCGTTGGTCGACCCACCCGGCCTCGCAACCGCCCAGCCCTCCCACTCCTGGCTCGCCTCACCCCGCGTCGACCCACCCCGTGTCGAC
>DASUEW010000456.1:0-8739 GCA_036274875.1 Ilumatobacteraceae bacterium | reverse complement strand
GGTGACTCGACTGCGGTGGTCGCCGGCGAGCCGTTCCCCGAGGCGCGCTGCGCGGCGAACAGGGCGGCCGGCACGATCACCTACCTGTCGAGCTTCGACTTCGCCGCGTCGGCGTCGATCGTCGAGGTGCTCGTCGCCGAGCAGAGGGGCTACTTCGACGAGCTGTGCCTCGACGTCGAGATCCAGGCCAGCTTCTCGACCGCCAACTACCCGCTCGTCGCCGCCAACGACGCACAGTTCTCGTCGGGTGGCTCGTTCAGCGAGATCGTCACGTTCGCCGCCGCCAACGAGGCTGACTTCGTCGCCGTCGCGGTCGACGGTCGAACTGCGATCGACGCGTTGATCGTGAAGCCGGGCGAGGCCGCGACCCTCGACGACATGCGCGGCGCGACGATCGGCGTGAAGGGCAAGCTGCCGAGCGCCGTCACCGCGATGCTGGCCGCGGCCGGCCTCGTCGAGGGCACCGACTTCGAGACCGTCCCGCTCCAGGGTTTCGACCCGACGGCGCACATCGCGATCCCGTCGATCGTCGGCTTCCCCGGCTGGAAGAGCAACGAACCTGGGATCCTCGAACGGGCCGGGATCGACTTCACACTGTTCGACCCGACGGCGGAAGGCGTGCCCGGCACGTTCGGCGTCATCTACACGAACCGCACGTTCATCACCGAGCACCCGTCGGCAGCGCAGGACTTCGTGCGGGCGGCGATGGCCGGTTTGGCCGACGCCATCGCTGATCCGGCGGCGGCAAGCGCGATCGCGATCGAGTTGATCAACGGCAATGGCAACCCGAACTTCCTGTCGCCGGAGGGCGAAGCGTTCCGCTGGGAGACCGAGTCGCAGCTGATCGTCGACACCACACCGGACGGAACGATGGTCGGAGTTCCCGATCCGGCCGTCCTGCAAGAGGAGCTCGACACGTACGCCGAGGTCGGGTTGTTCGGTGACGGCGAGACGCCTCAGGCGGAGGACTGGATCGACGCGTCGCTCATCTCGGCGGTGTACCACGACGACGGATCGATCATCTACCCCGGTCAGTAGACGGGCGATCTCGCCCCGCGGATCGCGCTATCACCCGCCGGTCATCAGGTCGCGTGCGTGCTCGATGTCGTGTTTGAGCTGGGTGACCAGCGCGTCGATGCCTTCGAACTTGCGCTCGCTGCGCAGGAAGTGGGCGAACCGGACCTCGGCACGCTCGCCGTAGAGGTCGCCGTCGAAGTCGAGCAGGTGGGCTTCGAGCAACGAGTGGTCGGCATGGGCGTAGAACGTGGGTCGGCGTCCGAGGTTGATCGCGCACGGGTGCACATCGCCGTTGGGTCGCTCGTACCAGCCGGCGTAGACGCCATCGGCCGGCATGCAGACCTGATTGGGCACTTCGACGTTGGCCGTCGGGACGCCGAGCAACCGGCCACGCTGATCACCGAGCACGACCGTGCCGCGAACTTCGTACGGTCTTCCCAGCATCGACGACGCGAGATCGACGTCGCCACCAGCGAGCGCACGCCGGATCGCGGTGCTGCTCACCGGCTCGTCGACACCGTCGGCCCGCTCGACCAACTCGAGCGGCACGACGTCGAAGTCGAAGCGATGTCCGAGGTCGCGCAGGAGCGCCACATTGCCCTCGCGGTTGCGCCCGAAGTGGAAGTCCTCCCCCACCACCACGGCGGTCGTCGCCAAGCCCTTGACGAACACCCGCTCCACGAACTCGCTCGGAGCCTCCTCGGACTGTCGTTGATCGAACGTCAACACGACCGTGGCCTCGATGCCGGTCTGCTCGAGCAACTCGAGGCGCTGCTCGGGATCGGTCAGCAGCTGTGGCGCCGATTCCGGTCGGACGATCGTTGCCGGGTGGCGGTCGAACGTGAGCACGACGGAGTGCGCCCCGTGATCGGCGGCAACCTGGCGGACGTGACGGATCACGGCCTGATGACCGAGGTGGACTCCGTCGTAGGCGCCGATCGTGATCACGGATCGTTCGCCCGGCCAGACAGCCTCGGTCAGGTTGGTCACGACGCGCACGACGGCGACGCTACCCGGCAGTCGGTGCAGGGAGCACGACGGATGGTTTCGCCTGATGTTCGCGGAACGACTCGTAGACCGCGAGCAAGGTGTCGCGGTGATCGAAGACCGCCCATGGTCCATCCCCCGCCCACGTCTCGAGCACGCGTCCGTTGGCCACCAGGGCGGCGACGTCGTCACCGACGGTGACCCGCGCCAGCGAGCGCACGGCAGCCGCGACGGGCAACACGACGCACACGTCGGGAGGCGCTGCCTCGTCGATCGTGAACTCCCCCACCGCGGTGCGGCGCAGGTCGCGCAGGTACGCCCCGCCGCCGAGCAGGCGACCGAGGTCAGCGGCGAGTGAGCGGATGTACGTGCCAGACGAACACTCGACATCGATCCGAAGCAACCCGGGTGCCGAGCCGTCCGACACGTCGAACCCGAACACAGTCACCGGGCGCGGCGCGCGTTCGACCTCGATGCCTTCACGAGCCAACTCGTGCAGCCGCCGCCCGCCGACTTTGAGGGCTGACACCATCGGCGGCACCTGGAGGATCTCGCCGATCAAGTGCGCGTCGATGACCCGCCTGGCATCGTCGACACCGACTCCGGCCATGTCGTGAACCGCCGTGATCTCGCCCGCGGCGTCGAGCGTCGACGTCTCCGTGCCCAGCACCACCTCGCCCTGGTAGCGCTTGCGCGAATCGGTGACGAAGCGCAACAGCCGCGTCGCCATGCCGAGACCCACCACCAACACACCGGTCGCGTCGGGGTCGAGTGTGCCTGCGTGACCGACCTGGCGCTCACCGAACCGTCGCCGTAGCACCGCGACCACATCGTGGCTCGTCACCCCGGCCGGCTTGTCGACGACCGTGACACCGTGGGTCGTGGCGGGTTTGCGCCGACCCATCCGCTCTATGCCAGCTCGACGTCAGGCCCGGTGTCGGGCCGGGCATCCGTCTCGCGGGTTCGCCGCAGGAGCTCCTCGATGCGCTCCGCCGAGCGGATCACGTCGTCGGGTCGGAAGACGAGGATGGGCGTCTTCTTGGCCCTGATCTGGCGGGCGATCGACGACTGCAGCCGCACCCGGTGCTCACCGAGCGCGGCGAGGATGTCGCCGTCGCCGTCGGGACCGGCGAGTGAGTCGTAGAACACGATCGCCCGGTTGAGCTCGTTGTCGACGTCGATCTGGGTGACCGTGACCAACTCGAGCCGTTCATCGTCGATCCGCACCAGCTCGTCGGCGATGATCTCGCGCAACGTCTCGCCGACCCTGGCCGAGCGCGGATAGCGGTGTCCTGCGCTCGAGCGTGGGCTCGACGATCGGCGTCCGCGAGCAGGCATGTGGTGGGTCAGTGGGTTGGTGGGTCGGTGGTTGCGGGTCGGTGCGCTGGGGTCTGGTCAGGTACGAGCGATCTCGCGCTCGTCGTAGGTCTCGATGACGTCGCCTGGCTTGAGGTCCTGGAAGTCGGACAGGCCGATGCCACACTCGAAGCCCTCGCGGACCTCCCTGGCATCCTCCTTGAAGCGCCTGAGCGAGGTGATCTCGCCATGCCAGATCACCGTGCCGTCGCGCAGGAAGCGGACCTTCGAGCCACGCGTGATCACGCCGGACAGGACGTAGCAGCCGGCGATCGCGCCGATGCGCGGAACGCGGAAGATCTCGCGCACCTCGGCCTCGCCGGTGACCACCTCTTCGTACTCTGGCGCGAGCATGCCGACCATCGCCTGCTCGATGTCTTCGAGCAGCTTGTAGATGATCTCGTAGGTACGGATCTCGACGTCAGCGACATCGGCGGCCTCACGCGCCTTGCGGTCGGGACGGACGTTGAACCCGAGGATCGTGGCGTTCGTGGTGGCGGCGAGCGTGATGTCGTTCTCGGTGATGCCGCCCACGGCGCGGTGCACGAACGTCAGGTCGACCCCTTCGCGCTCGAGCTTGCGCAGGCTCTCGGTGACGGCCTCGAGCGAACCCTGGACGTCGGCCTTCAGGACGACGTTGAGCGTCGCGGTCTCGCCCGACTGGACCTGCTTGAAGATGTCCTCGAGCCGCACACCCGTCTTGACGCGTGCGTCACCGCGCTGCGCCTTGATGCGCTGGTGGTGCTCGCGGGCCTCGGCAACCGTGCGTGCGATCTTCTCGTCCGGCGCGGCCCGGAACTCGTCGCCGGCGCGTGGAACGCTCGACAGACCGAGCACCTGCACCGGGGTCGATGGCCCGGCCGTCTTCAACTGCTCGCCGGCTTCGTCGATCATCGCCCGCACCCGGCCCCACGCAGCCCCGGCGACGATGGCGTCGCCGACGTTGAGCTCGCCCTTGTCGACGAGCACCGTGGCGACCGGTCCGCGACCGGTGTCGAGGTTGGCCTCGAGGACGACACCTTTGGCTCGGCCGGTGGGGTTCGCTGTCAGCTCCTCGAGCTCGGCGACGACCAGGAGCTGGTCGAGCAGGTCGTCGACACCGAAGTTCTGGAGCGCCGACATCTCGACCACGATCGTGTCGCCGCCCCATGCTTCGGGGACGAGCTGGTGCTCGGCGAGTTGTGTCAGCACACGCTCGGGGTCGGCGTTGTCCTTGTCGATCTTGTTGACGGCCACGATGATCGGCACGTCGGCCGCCCGGGCGTGGTTGATCGCCTCGATCGTCTGGGGCATGACGCCGTCGTCGGCGGCGACGACGAGGACGACGATGTCGGTGACCTGAGCACCGCGAGCGCGCATCTGCGTGAACGCGGCGTGGCCCGGGGTGTCGATGAACGTGAGCTGGTGGCCATCGCGGTCGACCTGGTAGGCGCCGATGTGCTGGGTGATCCCGCCGGCCTCGCCTTCGACGACGTTGGCGTGGCGGATCTTGTCGAGCACCGTCGTCTTGCCGTGGTCGACGTGACCCATGACGGTGATGACGGGTGGGCGCGGGGCCTGCGCCTCCTCGTCGTCGTCGTCGCTGTCGTCGAACATGGCCTGCAGCTCGATCTCCTGCTGCTGACCGGGATCGACGAGCAGCAGCTCGGCGCCGACCTCGAGCGCGAACAGTTCCATCTGCTCGTCGGCCAGCGACATCGTGGCGGTGACCATCTCGCCGTTGTTGAGGAGGAACCGCACGACGTCGGCCGCGGTGCGGTTCAGCTTCGGAGCGAACTCCTGCGCCGAGACGCCGCGTTCGATGACGATCGTGCCCTCCGGCACGGGTGCGTCGCTCGACGTGTACGTCGTGAACTGGGGCTGCAACTCGTCCTGGTCGCGACGACGACGGCGGCGACCGCTGCGGCGCGGCGGGCGGCGTTGCCCACTCGGACGTCCGCCGGGACCACCGGGGCCACCTGGACCACCACCAGGACCGCCGGGACGACCACCCGGGCTGCTGCCGGGTGCGCCGGGACGACCCGGGCCGCCACTCGGACCGGCGTATCCGCCAGGACGACTGGTTCCCCCGCCGGGACGTCCGGCGTATCCGCCGGTACGGCCACCGGGGCTGGTGCTCGGGCCTCCAGGGCCGCTCGAGCGTCCCGTGGTCGGTCGGCTGCCGGGGGCGCGCGCCTGACCTGGCGGCGGCGGGATCGGGCGACCGCTGGGTGAGAGCGGCCGGCCGGGCGGCGGCGGGACCGGGCGGCCGGTCGGCGACGTCGGTCGGTCGGTGTGAGCCGCCGGCGCGCGGACGTCGCCGGTCGAACGATCGGCGCGGGCGGCGGGGCGTGGCGCCTCACGGCTCGGCGGCGCTTCGGCCGGGGGACGGGGCGCGCCGGGCGTCGGGCGTCCGCTCGAGATCACGCCACGCTCTGGCGCTCCGGCCGGGGCCGCTGGGGCCGACACGGCGAAGGCAGGGTCGAGCTCGTGTTCGACGATCGCCGGCTCGGGTGCTTCGACCTCGGCCGCCACGGGTGCCGGCTCGGTCGCGGCAGGTGCCGGCGGCTCGGTGGGCGTACTCGGCGTCACATCGTCCGTCGTTGCTGGCGTCGTCGACGGCGTCGCCTTCGCCTGCGCTTTTGCCTTCGCGGGTGCCTTGGTCGGCGCCTCGGCGGGCGTCTCTGCCGGGGCGGCCACCGTCTCGGCTGGTGTGGTGGCCGGCTCGGGCGCGGCGACGGGCGCGGCCGGCGCGACCTCGGCGGGCGCCGGCGTCTCGGGCTCGCGTTCGGCGACGGGCGCGGTGGCGATGACGTCGGTGTCGGCCACCACCGGCTCGGTCTCGGCCACGGGGGCCGCGGTGTCGGTGGGTTCGGTGACTGCTTCGACCGCCACTGGGGCGGCCGCGCCCTTGGCGGCCGACTTCTTCGCCGGTGCCTTCTTCGCCGCCTTGGGCTCCTCCGGCTGTTCCGGACGGGTGAGACCTTCGCGTATGGCGCGCCGGCGCACCATGTCGGCGTACGCCTCGTTGAGCGACGACGAGTGGCTCTTCACGGGCACACCGAGCTTGATAGAGAGCTCGACCGCCTCGGCATTGGTCATGCCGAGCTCCTTGGCGAGTTCATGTACTCGGATGTTCTTGGCCACGCTTCGGATCAACCTTTCCTTCGTCCTGATTCTCTCATCTCGACTCGGCACTTGCCCGACGACTGCTCATCGCTTCCAATTCCCGCACCAGCGATTCAATCGCAAGAGCCGGGATCTGCCTCCGCCACGCCCGATCAAACGCTCGGCGGCTGATCGCCGAGAGCAGGCAATCGGGCCCGCAGAGCCACGCACCGCGCCCGGGTGCGGACTGGCCCAGGTGGACCCGGCCGTCGTCGCCGAGCACGCACCGGAGCATGGCGTCTCGTTCGAACAGACGCCGGCACCCGATGCAGGTGCGGATCGCGCGATGTCGTTCAGTCGTCGTCGCCAGCACCTTTCGTCTCGGCAGCAGGTTCGGGGTCTTCGGCGTCCACCGCGTGCTCGGCAGCAGGTTCGGGGTCTTCGCCGGCAACTTCGGCGTCCACCGCGAGCTCGGCGTCAGGTCCGGCGTCGTCTCCTGCGTCCTCGGCGGGCGCCGGCTCCGATTCGGCCGCCGCGGGCTCGGATTCGGCCGCCGCGGGCGCCGATCCGGCCGGCGTTTCCGATCCGGCCGACTCCGGGTCGGAGTCCGACTGGGCCGCCCACTCGGCCTGGCTGATCACCGATCCGTCGGCGGCGTGCCACTCCATGTCGCCGGTCTCGGCGTTGGTGACCCACTCGCCCTCGGCGTACTCGACGTCGTCGACGACGCCGCCCGCCGGCACACCCTCGGCGACCTGGGTCTCGGACCGGATGTCCACGCGCACACCGGTGAGTCGCGCTGCCAGGCGGGCGTTCTGGCCCTCACGTCCGATCGCCAGGCTGAGCTGGTGGTCGGGCACGATGACGTCGGCCTGGGTGCGGTCTTCACTGATGTTGACCTGGTTCACCTTCGCCGGCGACAACGCCTTGGCCACGAAGTCGGGGAGGTCCTCGCTGAACGGGACGATGTCGATCTTCTCACCGCGCAACTCGTTGACGACCATTCGCACTCTGGCGCCACGGGCGCCGACGCACGCACCGACCGGGTCGACGTTGTGGTCGTTCGACCAGACCGCGATCTTCGTGCGGTGACCCGGCTCGCGGGCGCAGGCCTTGATCTCGACGATGCCGTCGGCGATCTCGGGCACCTCGAGCTCGAACAGGCGCTTGATGAGCCCCGGGTGGGTGCGGCTGACGACGATCTGGGGGCCCTTGGCCGTCTTGCGGACCTCGACGATGTACGCCTTCGACCGGTCGCCGGGCTGCGGCCGCTCGAACGGCACCTGCTCCGCCTGCGGGAGCAGCGCCTCGACGCGGCCGAGGTCGAGCAGCGTGTAGCGGCTGTCGGTCTGCTGGATGATGCCCGTGACGATGTCGCCCTCGCGGTTGGCGTACTCCTCGAACTTGCGGTCGCGCTCGACCTCGCGGATGCGCTGGCTCATGACCTGCCGGAACGTCTGGGCGGCGATACGTCCGAGTTCCTCACGTTTCGGCGTGTCGTCGCGCTCGTTGATCCAGTTGCCGTCCTCGTCGAGGTCGTAGGCGGTGAACGTGAACTCCATCGTCTGCGGGCTCACCTCGACGACCACTTCGTCGGCCGCGCCTGGCCGCCGCTTGTAGGCGGACGCGAGCGCGTCGACGAGGACGTGCAGCAGCGCGTCCTCCGACAGACCCTTCTCCTGGGCGAGGAGCCGGATCGCTTCACTCATGTCGAGGTTGCTCACGACGACTGCTTCTCCTTCTTGCTCGCGCGCGCAGTGGCGGGGGTCGTGTCGCGGCGCTTCGACCCGCCCGGCTTCGGCTTGGGACCCCACACGAACACCGTCTTGGCGCGATCGATCTGGTCGTAGGCGATGACCCGTTCGGTCGTCCCACCGGTGTCCGGATCGGCGACCTGGAGCGTCGCCGAGGATTCGTCGGCGGCGACGAGGACACCCTCGATCCGGCGTTGGTCGTTGCCGACATCGGCGAGGCGAACGTTGAGGGTCTTCCCCAGCTCGCGCTGGAAGTGAGCGGGTGTGCGCAGGGAGCGCTCGACGCCCGGGCTCGTGACCTCCAGCGTGTAGTGGCCCGGCAACGGATCCTCGTGGTCGAGGTCGCGCGAGACCAGCCTGGTGGCCAGCGCGAGCGTGTCGAGGTCGACGCCGCTCGTCGATCCGGGAGGAGTGTCGAGCGTGACCCGGAGGGTGTCGCCGCGTTGCTCCACGTCGTAGACGTCGAGGCCGAGATCGGAGGCGATCGGTACGACCAGGTTGCGGACGCGGGAGACGACCGGGCCGTCGTCCTGGGTGA
>DASUEW010000455.1:0-2198 GCA_036274875.1 Ilumatobacteraceae bacterium | reverse complement strand
CGCCATCGACCGCGCCTGGACCGAGAACTACGGCGCCGGCGCGGTCCCCGGCGGCGCCGACATCCCGTTCACCCACCCCGGTGGACCCGTCACCTTCTACTACGACCACGGGACGCACTGGGTCACGAACGACGTGCTCAGCGTCATCGTCACGGCGCCGGGCAGCGCCCAGTCGGAGCTCGGGTGCCCGGGCGACTGGTCGCCCGATTGCATGCGTCCGTGGCTGCAGGATCCCGACGGCGACGGAACCTGGACGTGGTCGACGACGGAGATCCCGGCGGGGTCGTACGAGGTCAAGGTCACCCACGGCTTGTCGTGGGACGTGAACTACGGGGCCGGCGGCGCTCCCAACGGCGCCAACATCCCCTACACCGTCCCGGCCGACGGGGTGCGGGTGACGTTCAGTTACGTGATGGCGACGCATGTGTTGACCGTGACGACGTCGCGCGCCGGGCCGGTACCCAACCTCGATCAGCAGAAGGCGCACTGGCTCGAGCGCGGCCTGCTTGCGTGGGACCTGCCCGCCGACACGCGGGGTTGGAGCTTCCGGTTGCATGCCGCCCCAACGGGTGGCTTGGCCGTCGACGAGGAGGCGATCCTCGGTGGCGAGTCGTTCCCACTGACGCTCGACCCCGACGGGCTCCCGGCCGACGAGCGCGAGCAGTGGCCGCACCTGGCCACGTACGAGGCACTCCGGTTGTCGCGCCACGACACCAAGGACGTGGAAGAACTCCTCACTGGTCAGCTCGCGATCGCTGCCTACGACGACCTCGGACGGCTCGTCGACGCTACCGGCGTCCAGATCCCTGGCGTCCTCGACGACGTCTACCACGACGCGTACGGCCGCGACCTGGGGATCACCTGGCACAGCCGCACTCCCAAGTTGGCGGTGTGGGCGCCGACCGCCAAGGACGTCGACCTGCTCGTGCGCGGCGTCGGCGCCACGGCCGACACGCGTGTTCAGATGCGTCGCGACGACGACGGCGTCTGGTCGGTGACCGGTCGTCGTGAGTGGAACGGCGCCAGCTACCTGTTCGAGGTCGATGTCTACGTGCCGGCCGACGACGCGGTCGTGACCAACACCGTCACCGACCCGTACTCGCTGGCGTTGACGACCGATTCGGCGCGTTCCGTGATCGTCGACCTCGACGACCCGTCACTGCGCCCGGTGGGCTGGAGCTGGCTCCACAAACCGAACCTCGCCCAACCCGAGGACTCGACGATCTACGAGCTGCACGTGCGCGACTTCTCGATCGGAGACGAGACCGTGCCCGCCGCGCACCGCGGCGGGTATCTGGCGTTCACCGACACCAACAGCGACGGCATGCAACACCTGCGGGCGCTCGCCGGCGCCGGCATCAACACCGTGCACCTGCTGCCGGTGTTCGACATCGCCACGATCCCCGAACGCCGTGCCGACCAGGCCAGTCCGGCGTGCGATCTCGATTCGTTCGGTCCGGCGTCGGACGCTCAGCAGGCCTGCGTCACGGCGGTGGCGTCCGCCGACGGGTTCAACTGGGGGTACGACCCGTGGCACTACACGACGCCGGAGGGCTCCTACGCGACGAACCCAGAGGGTCCGAGTCGGACGCTCGAGTTCCGGAGGATGGTCGCCGCCCTCAACAAGTCCGGCCTGCGGGTCGTGATGGACGTCGTCTACAACCACACCACCGCGTCGGGTCAGGATCCGAAGAGCGTGCTCGACCGGATCGTGCCCGGTTACTACCAACGACTGTCGGCGACCGGCGCGGTCGAGACGTCGACATGCTGCGCGAACACCGCGAGCGAGCACCGGATGATGGAGAAGTTGATGGTCGACTCCGTCGTCACGTGGGCGCGCGAGTACAAGGTCGACGGCTTCCGGTTCGACCTCATGGGGCACCACTCACTCGCGAACATGCTCGCCGTGCGCGAGGCGCTCGACGATCTCACCGTGAAGCACGACGGTGTCGACGGCAAGCGGATCTACGTGTACGGCGAGGGCTGGGACTTCGGTGAGGTCGCCGGCGGCGCCCGGTTCACCCAGGCCCGCCAGCTCGAACTGTTCGGAAGCGGAATCGGCTCGTTCACCGACCGCCTCCGCGACGCGGTCAGGGGCGGCGGCCCGTTCGACGCCGACCCGCGCATCCAGGGCTTCGCGAGCGGCCTGTACACCGACCCGAACGGGGCGCCTGTCAACGGAACGCCGGACGAGCAGC
>DASUEW010000454.1:0-4580 GCA_036274875.1 Ilumatobacteraceae bacterium | reverse complement strand
CGGCGTGGCGTCGATCAGAGACTCCGGCAGCTTCGTCGGCTACATACTGGGCGTCGTCGGCCCCGACTCCAGACCCGGATGCGACGCGGGCGCTCGAGTGACGTTCCGTGTCGACGGTGCACCCGCGAGCGAGACCTCTCTGAACTCGCCCCAGGAGTCGACCGAGCTCGATCTGACCGTCGAGTAGCCCGAACTGTCTGCTTCATCGGAAGCAGGGCTGCGGTTTGGAGCAGACAGTTCCGGGGCTGGTGGTCACGTGCGCCACCAGAGGGTGTGCCGCGACGCGAGGCCCGCGAGGACGACGAGCACGAGGCATTCGGTGACCTGTTCGACCGCGCCGAGCACGTCGCCAGTGACCCCGCCGATCTTGCGCAACGCGAGCACACCGACGGCGGCGGCAGCCACGACTCCAGCGGCGGCGAGCGGCGCGACCCACCAGCCGATCGCCACGGTGGCGATCGCGACGCCGCCGAGGACGCCGATGAACGCGCGCCAGCGAGACAACCCGGTCCTGTAGCCGGCTCCGAGCCCGCTGGGCAAGGCCAACGGGAACGTCGCCATCGCCCCGACCGCGGCCGATCGGCCGAGCGTGTGGGCGGCGACGAGACCGGCGAACGCGGACGGCGGTGTCAGCGATGCGACGCACAGGACCCGGATCACGATCGAGCTGCCCAGCGCGGCGACGCCGTAGGTGCCGTGCAATGGGTCTTCGAGGATCCGCAGGCGCTGCTCACGCGTCCAGCCTCCGCCGAACGCGTCGGCGATGTCGGCGAGGCCGTCCTCGTGGAACGCGCCGGTGATCAGCACGCCCGCGACGATCGCGACCGCGGCGGCGACCGCCATCGGGACGAGCTCGGCGAGCCCGGCCGCGATGCCCCCGACGGCGAGACCGATCAGGCCGCCGACGAGTGGGAACCATGGCACGCAACGGGTCAGCTTCGGCGGTTCGGTCATCCGGATC
Source organism: Ilumatobacteraceae bacterium (assembly GCA_036274875.1). Taxonomy (GTDB): domain Bacteria; phylum Actinomycetota; class Acidimicrobiia; order Acidimicrobiales; family Ilumatobacteraceae; genus JALOLG01. The sequence continues at coordinate 3,619 of DASUEW010000454.1, read as the reverse complement.
GGGACCCGGGTGAGGAACTGGATCGCGCCCAGCAATCCCTTCACTGCTATCCCTTCACTGCCATCCCTTTACTGCCACCCGATCTACTGCCACCCGATCTACGGCCACCCGATCTACTGCCAGCCGATCATTCGCCGAACCACTCCCCGAACGTCGGGACCTCGGTGATGCCGGCGCACGCCATCGCCACCAGTGGGACGGCCGCCATCGCGCCGCTGCCCTCGCCGAGGCGCATGTCGAGGTCGAGCAGTGGTCGCTTGCCGAGACGCTCCAACAACTTGCGATGGCCCGGTTCGGCCGAGCAGTGGCCGACGGTGCAGTGATCGAGCGCGGCCGGGTTGACGAAGCTCAGCGGCAGGACCGCCGCGGTCACCACGTACCCGTCGAGCACGATCGGGATCGAGCGCAGCCGGGCTGCGACGGTCGCCGCCGCGATGGCCACCAGTTCGGCACCGCCCACCTCGCGTAGCACCTCGAGCGGATCCGTGATGCCGGCGATGCGGCGCACCGCCTCTTGCACCGCGACCCGTTTGCGGGCCAGGGACTCATCGTCGATGCCGGTTCCCCGGCCGACCCACGCCGCGGTCTCCCCGCCGGCGAGGGCGGCGGCGACGGCGGCCGATGGTGTGGTGTTGCCGATGCCCATCTCACCGACAACGAGGAGGTCGGTGTCGATCGCGTCGACGGCAGCCACCGCCACGGCGACCACCTCGTCGAAGCGTTCGGGGGACAGCGCCGCCTCGTAGCGGATGTCGGCAGTCGGCTTGCCGACCCCGACGTCGATCGCCTCGACCGAGGCACCGGCGTGCCGGGCGAAGGCGCTGATCGTCGAGCGGCCCTCCCGGAACGCGGCGAGCATCGCTTCGGTGATCCCGGTCGGGTAGGCGCTGACCCGGCTGGCGGCGGCGATTCCGTGGTCGGCGGCGAAGATCAGCCCGGCCGGTCGGGTGACCTGCGGGAGTGGATTGCGATGCCAGCCGGCGACCCATTCCGCGATCTCGTCGAGCCAGCGCAACGCGCCGCTCGGCCGCAAGATGTTGGCGGCCCGCTCGTGCACGGCTGCCCCTGCCGACTCGTCGGGACGGGGAAGGTCGCCGAGGGCGTCGTGCAGCCAGCTCGTCCGCCCGCCGCTCGCGGTCGTCGACGTGCTCACGCCAGCACGGTCCGGGGGTCGTGGAGGGGCAGCGCGCGACCGGCGACGAGCAGGAGCGCTCTATCAGCGGTCGACGCCCAGATCTGGTTGACCCGCCCGAGCACGTCGCGATAGTGCCTCCCCACGTCGGTCTCGGGGTGCACACCGAGACCGACCTCGTTGGAGATGACGACGGTCGGCGCGGAGCGTGCGCCAGCTGCGGCCGCAGTCTCCCGCGCGGCGGCGGCGATGACGTGTTCGGCGTCGCCGCGCCACAGGAGGTTGCTCACCCACAGCGTGATGCAGTCGACGATCACGAACGAGTCGTCGGCGGACGCGAACGCGGCGCCGAGGTCGTGTGGTTCCTCGATGGTCGTCCACGCCGGTGGACGTTCGGCGCGATGCGCAACGATGCGTTGTTCGAGATCCGAGTCGCCGTCGATCCGCGGGCTCGTGGCGATGTACGTGACGGCACCGGCGTGGTCGTTCGCCAGGTCGAGTGCGAGGGCACTCTTGCCACTGCGCGCGCCTCCGATGAGGAAGGTCAACATGCGCGGACCGTCAACATGCGGACCGTCAACATGCGGACCGTCAACATGAGGGGTACGTCAACATCAGTAGTCGATGCCGCGCTTGGCGCGGATCCCCTGCTGGTAGGCGTGCTTGATCTCGCGCATCTCGGTGACGGTGTCGGCGACGTCGATCAGCTCGGGCGGCGCGTCGCGGCCGGTGACGACGATGTTCACATGCGACGGTCGGTCACGGATCGCCGCAACGACGTCCGCAGTCGGGATCCAACCCCACGTGCACAGATAGGTGAGCTCATCGAGCACGACGAGTTCGTGTGCGCCGCCGGCGATCAGACGTGCGGCCTCCGCCCAACCCTGCGCGGCGTGTGCCTTGTCGAGCTCGAGGTTCTCGGAGTCCCACGTGAACCCGTCGCCGAACGAGTACCAGTCGACGCCGAGCTGGCGGCCGACCTTCTCCTCGCCGACCTTCCAATCGCCGCTCTTGACGAACTGCACGACCGCGACCTTCCAATCGCGCGCCACGGCACGCAGCATCACGCCGAACGCGGCCGAGCTCTTCCCCTTGCCATCGCCGGTGTTGACGATGACGAGCGAGGGCGCTGAACGCAGACCGTCTGGCCGCGGATCGTCTTCGAGAGGCTCAGTCGTCATGGCTTTCGGAGCATACGCACGCGCGTGTATCGTGTCGCCTTGTCGTAGGACCCAGCGAAGTCCGGTGAGATCCCGGCGCTGTCCCGCAACGGTGGTCCCATCCCAGATGGGCGAGCCCGGTCGCCTGGTCAGACGCGCGAAAACCAGACCCTCGAGGCAAGGGCGGTTCGCAGGTCGATCCGGCCGCAGACCCATCTTGTCCTCCAATCATGCGGAGGAGCCGATGGATCCTCCGATCGAAGCGGAGGAGAATTCCATGCGCACCAAGGCGCTCATCGGCATATTTGCCGGCCTCTCGTTGCTCGCCGCGGCGTGCGGTGACGACGACTCCGAAGCCGACCCCGACGACTCCGGCAACGCGGCCGCGGTGTCGGAGCCGGCCGCGACAGGCCCCGATGCGGTGGCGACAACGGCTGGCACCGAACCTTCCGGTCCGGACACGACGGAAGCGCCCACGGGGCCGGTCCCGTCGAGGATCATCTCGCTGTCGCCCACGGCGACCGAGATGTTGTTCGCGATCGGCGCCGGCGACCAGGTGATCGCCGTCGACGACTTCTCGAACTACCCGCCTGAGGCTGCCGCCAAGATGACCGAGCTGTCGGGGTTCGAACCCAACGTCGAGGCCATCGCCGGATACGAGCCCGACCTCGTCGCCACCGATGGCACGAACGCGGGGCTGCTCGAGCAGCTGGACACGCTCGGCATCGCCCACTGGGAGGGCCCGGTCGCGATCACACTCGACGACGCGTACGCGCAGATCGAGCAACTCGGAGCGATGACCGGGCACGTCGCGGAGGCTGCCGAGCTGGTCGCCGACATGCAGGCCGACATCGCCGAGGTGATCGCCACGCTCCCGGCATTCGATGCGCCTCTGACGTACTACCACGAGCTCGATTCGAGCTACTTCAGCGCGACCAGCGACACGTTCATCGGGTTCGTGTATTCGCAGCTCGGGCTGCAGAACATCGCCGACCAGGTCGAGACCAACGCCGGGCCCTATCCCCAGCTCAACGCCGAGTTCATCATCTCCGCCGACCCCGACCTGATCTTCCTCGCCTGCACGAAGTACTGCGGTGAGACGGCCGAGACCGTGGCGGCCCGCGATGGATGGGGTGCGATCAAAGCCGTGACGACAGGGGGTGTCGTGGAGATGGACGACGACATCGCGTCGCGGTGGGGGCCGCGTGTCGTCGACTACTTCCGCCAAGCGGGCGAGGCCCTCACGCGGGTCGTCGCTGGTCAGCCGGCTGGCTGACTGGTGGACGATTCCCCGATCCGGGCGGCCGGCACCCGGGTAACCGCTCGC
>DASUEW010000453.1:0-2701 GCA_036274875.1 Ilumatobacteraceae bacterium | reverse complement strand
GGTTGGCCCGAACGACGAGCCCGTTGGCGTCGACGAGCGCCATCCCGATCGGCGATGACCCGAACGTGATGCGAAACAGCTCCTCCGTCGCCCGCAGCGCATGCTCGGCGTCGCGTCGGGCTGTGACGTCGGAGGTCGTCCCGACGTAGCCCTCGCCGGCGCCGACGACATCGAGCACCCGGGCACTGTGCGAGTGCACCCACGACACCTCACCGGTGGGCCGAACCACTCGGAACTCGCAATCGAACTCGATGCCGGCGGCGATTGCCGCCTCCCACTCGGCGAGGACCCAAGGGCGGTCCTCGGCGTGGATCCCCCGCTGCCAGCCATCGGCGAGACCCTCGTCGACCGACATCCCGTAGATCTCGCACCATCGATCGTTCACGTACGTGGCTTGCCCGTCGATGTCGGTGTGATAGATCCCGACGGGGGCTGACCAGGCAAGCACCCGAGCCCACGCCTCGCTCGTCACGAGGTCGGCGGTGCGCTCCTCGATCCGCGCTTCCAGGCTCAAGTTCAGTTCGAGCAGTTCGTCGTTGGCGAGGACCCGTGCGACGTGCGCCCGGTTGATGACGCGGGCCATGTGCATCGCCACCACCGACACACCGGACGACGCGACGACCACCATGAACGCCAGGCCGACCTCGGTCCGGTACCACCCGGCGTGCTGCCCGTAGAGGGTGAGCTCGGCGACCACGGGAACCACGACGAGCGCAATCGGCAGGATTCGCCGCAGCACGGTTGCCCCCGGGTCGTCACCTCGAACGATCCACGGGAGCACGCCGCCCGGAGTGTTGGCCAGGAGCCCGATCCCGAGTATCACGATTGCCGCCGCGGTGTGCGCCGCCATCGTCGAGTAGTCGCCGACGTCGTAGAGCGCCCGGACTCCGAACAGGTAGCCGAGACACCCCAGCCAACCGACCGTCATCAGCAAGAGCGCAGAACCCGTCGCCAAACGTTCGCGACCGAGCCGTATCGCGAGGAGGGCAACCACACCGAGGCTCAGACAGACGGCGGTGACGACCGCCATGCGGCCGGGGTGTGTCGTGTCGGCTACTGAGTCCGGAAACAGGGCTTCGTCGATCCCAACGCTCCACCCGGTCACGTACTGGACGAGCGTGACCGTGGCAACGGCGCCGACGGTGAGGCCGGCCACGAGTGCAACCCGCGTGTGAGCTCCGGCCGCGACCGCTACGCCGAGCAATGCCAGGCAGAGCGCGGTGTTGAACTTCATCATGACCAGACCCGAGCCGATGCGCGTCAGCGAGTCGACGTCGAGGAACCACCCGACCATGACGCTGAGCCCGACGATCGCCACCGCACAGCCGGCGACGACACTCCAGCTCCTGAGCACATACCGCGAAGCGACCGAGGCATTGGGTCTCGAGCTCAGTTCGGTCTGGCGAGTCACACCACCCCCCGTCGAGGCGTGTACGGACGGCCTCGTTCGGCTTTCCACACCGTTGTATCGGCCACCAAGGTGGGGAAGGTGAGGCATCTCGTGCCGGAATCGGGGTGAATCGAAGTCGGCCGACCCGGGCCTTCTGAGCACCCAGTTTCGGGGTCGGGGTACGTTTTCTTGGTGATGTCGGCGCTGGAGGTGCGAGTGCTCGGCCCGTTCGTGGTCGTTCGCGCTGGTCAGCCGCTGCCCTTCGGTCGGTCCAAGCTGCGCGATCTGCTGGCGCTGCTGGCAGCCCACGCACCGGAGGCGGTGTCGGCTGACAGCATCGTTGACGAGCTCTGGCAGGGTTCGGCTCCCCCAACCGCCCGCAAGGTCGTGCAGAAGCACATCTCCGAGCTGCGCCAGATCCTGGGCCGGCCGCATGTCGTATCGCTGCCCGGCGGGTATGCGCTGCGCGACGTCGGCGTCGATTCGGCGATGTTCGACACGGCAGTCGAGCAGGCCCGGTCGCAAGAGCCACGTATCGTCTGCGAGCGGCTCTCCGACGCCCTTGCGATGTGGCGGGGCGAGCCATATGCCGACGTCGACCTCGACGGCCTCGAGCCCCTGCGGGCGCGACTGAGCGAGCTCCGCCTGGCGGCGATCGAGCAGCTGAACGAGGCGCGACTGTCGCTCGGCGCGTTCATGCCGCTGATCGCCGATCTGGAACGCTTGACCATCGAGCATCCGCTGCGGGAAGGGCTGTGGAGTCAGCTCATGCGCGCCCTCAACGCCGCCGGCCGGCAGAGCGAAGCCCTGCGTGCCTTTCAACGGCTGCGGGCGGGACTGGCGCGGGAGCTCGGGATCGAACCGTCAGGAGAGCTCCGCCAACTCGAGCAGCGAATCCTGGCGCAGGACCCGGATCTGGGTGCCGTCTCGTCGAGTGTCGCCGACCTCGATCCTGGCGATGCGCACCGTCGAGTGATGACCGTCATCGCGGTCGAGCTCGACGACGCCGCCGGTGACGATCCTGAGGATCGGGCGCGGTCGATGAAGGTGATCCATGAGCAGATCCACGAATGGTGCGACCTCGCCGAGGGCAGGATCGAGAGCTCGATGGGCGCTCGCCTGCTGATCACGTTCGGAGCACCTGCTCACGAGGACGATGCCGATCGGGCGGTGCATCTCGCCAACCATCTCGTCGCCCACCTGCCGGGCGCGAGAGCGTCGCTGGCGACCGGCTGGGCGCTCATCCAACCCGACGTGGCGGCGGGCGCCCACATCGTGGGCAGCGTGGTCGAGGTCGCGTGCTCCGGTCTT
>DASUEW010000452.1:0-3213 GCA_036274875.1 Ilumatobacteraceae bacterium | reverse complement strand
GCGTCAGCTGCTCACCTCGCGGTCCACCCACCGTCGACGAGGAGGGGTGTGGCCGGCGATGAACGAGCCGAGATTTCAGCAGCATGACGGAGCTGTCGAACACATGAAGAATCGCGCGAGATCTGTCGAAGAACCGTCAGCCGAGTGGCGGGAGAGGCTCTGGACAGATATGAAGCACGAGATGGAACTTCGCAAGGCCACGTGGAGCGCAGCGTTGCGGCTGGCGTTCGTCGTCAGCGCACTCGCGGCGATCGTGGCAGTGGCGCTGAGCGCGGCCGGCGATGTGCCGCAGGGGGCGTTGGTGGCCGCGGTGATGGTGGTCGGATTCACCGCCAGCTGGGTCCAGACCGGCCGCGTCGCCCGTATCCATCACGAGCACCCCGTCGCCATGGTTCCGAGCCTGATTCAGTCGGCTCACCCCGCGTCTCGTCGCTGAGGGTCGGCTCACCCCACGTCTCGTCGCTCATCGTCTGGTCGCCGACTGGACCGGGTCATATGACACCATCACGGCATGGTGCGTGTCCGCCCGATTCTGCTCGTCCACGGTGCGTGGCACGGGGCGTGGTGCTGGGCCACGCTTCAGGCCGAGCTCGACCGGCGCGGACTCCCCTCCTACGCGGTGGATCTCCCCGGCCACGGGCTGTCGACGCTCCCACTCGGTGACCTGCACGGCGACGCCGAGCACGTCGCCACCGTGCTCGCCGGAATCGGCGACGAGGTCGTGCTCGTGGGTCACAGCTACGGCGGGGCGGTCGTCACCCACGCCTCCGGCTCGGCCCACGCAATTGCGGATCACGTCGCCCATCTCGTCTACCTGACCGCGTTCGCGCTCGACGACGGCGAGAGCGTGTGGGGGTTCACGCGTTCGCGCCCGCGCCGGGCGGTCGCCCTCGACGCGGCGGTGCTGGGCGGCGACGACGGGACGTCCCGGCTCGATCCCGACGCAGCGCCGGCGGCGCTGTACGCGATGTGCCCGCCGGCTGCGGTCGGTGCAGCCGTCGCCCGGCTCGGACCCCAGCCGGTCGCGTCGTTCCAGCAGCCCGTCACCGGTTCACCGCGGGCGACGATCCCCTCGACGTATGTGAAGTGCACGGCCGACCAGGCCATCCACATCGAGCTCCAGGACGAGCTGGCAGCCCGCTGCGACCACGTCGTCACGTTCGAGAGCGACCACTCCCCGTTCATGGCGATGCCGGTGGCGGTCGCCGACGTCCTCGAGCCGCTAGCGCGACTGTGAGCGGATCGATGAAGATCCGCATCGGCTACGGCCTCGGCGTGCGCACCAAGCTGCACGACGCCACGTTCGGCGCCGTCGTCGACGAGCTCGAACGACTCCAGTTCGACAGCCTGTGGCTCTCGGAGCGGATCGGCGGCGAGGCACCCGACCCACTGGTGGCGATGTCGTTCGCGGCGGGGCGGACCGAGATGCTCAAGTTCGGCATGAGCGTGATGGTGCTCCCGGGCCGCAACCCGATCGTGCTCGCCAAGGAGCTGGCGACGTTGGCGGTGATGTCGGGCGGTCGCCTGCTCCCCGCCTTCGGATTGGGCGTCGCCGATCCGCACGAGCAGCAGGCGTTCGGCGTCGAGCGCGGTGCTCGAGCGAAGCTGTTCGACGAATCGCTGGCCGTGATGCGGGCATGCTGGACCGGCGAACCGGTGGTGCACCACGGTGAGCGCTTCCACTACGACGGCGTCCGCGTCCTGCCGGCGCCGGGCCGCCTCGACGTCTGGTTGGGCGGCTACGCACCGTCGGAGCTGCGCCGCGTCGGACGCCTCGCCGACGGCTGGCTGCCCTCGTTCATCACGCCGGCCGACGCCGCCGATGGTCGAAGCACGATCGAGCAGGTGTGCGCCGAACACGATCGCTCGATCGACGACGACCACTACGGCGTGCTCATCCCGTACTCGTTCCAGCCGATCCCCGATCAGGTCATCGCCCGCTTCCGGGAACGCCGTCCCGATCTCGACGACCCATCGGTGCTCGTGCCCGCGTCGTGGGAACGGCTGGTCTCGCTGATCCGCGAGTTCGTCGACGTCGGATGCACGAAGTTCGTCGTGATCCCGCTCGCCGAGCCGGCCGACACCGACGCGTGGGCGGCTCACCTCGGCGAGGCGGCCGAGGTCTTGCTGCCACTCGAGCGATAGGACGACTCGAGCGACAGAACAAAGCCATAGAGCAAGAGGTGGAAAGGACGCCGCGGGAACCGCGGGGCAGCGGCGAGCGTCGAACAGCCATGAAACGAGCGCTCACCGTGTCCACCGCCCTCGCCGTGCTCGTCACGGTCGGCTGCAGCTCCGATGGCCCGGACCAGACGACCCGGTCCACCGATTCGCGGCCCACACCCTCGACGCTCGCGACCGCGACCGACGCCACCAGCCCGTCGGACTCCACCAACCCGACGGATCCCGATCCGACCGACCCCACCGGACCGGTGGTGACCGGCCCCGATCGCACCGGTCCGTTCGGCTTCGCCCGGCTGTCGTTCTTCGGCGACTGCGACGCGCTGCTCACCTACATGCAGGTCGAGGCGCGTGATCGGGTCACCGCCTGGGGCCTCGAAGGCGGCGGCTACTTCGGCCCTGGAATCCCAGTCGAGATGGCGGCCGAGGACACGGCGGGCGCCGACGCATCGCGAGCGGACGCTCCCACCGCGGCGCCCGCCCAGCCGGGCGTCGACTACTCCGGCACCAACACCCAGGAGGTCGGCGTCGACGAGGGTGACATCGTCGAGACCGATGGCAGCTACGTCTACGTGGCGGGTCAGGACGGCCTGCGCATCGTCTCGGTCGCCGACGCCGACGTCGTCGCGTCGCCGGAGCTGCCGGCCGGCGCGCACCAGATGATCCTCGACGGCAACCGTCTGCTCGTCGCCACCCAGGGGTACACCACCGCCGAGGACACGGTCGTGTCGGTGTTCGACGTCAGCGACCCGACCAGCCCGGCCCTGCTGCGCCGCTCGCACCTCGAAGGTCGGCTTGTGGCATCGAGATCGACCGACGGCACGGTCCGGTTGGTGCTGTCGAGCTCACTCGCCGCCCGCCTGCCGTTCGTCCGCCCCGACCAGTTCGGGCTCGACGAGGATCGCGCGCTCGAGCGCAACAAGCAGATCATCGACGAATCGTCGGTGCAGGACTGGCTGCCGCGTTGGTTCGACGAGGCCGGCGACGGGACGTTCGGCCAGATGGAGGAGTCGCTCGACTGCGCCAACGTCG
>DASUEW010000451.1:0-2398 GCA_036274875.1 Ilumatobacteraceae bacterium | reverse complement strand
GCGGCTCGGTGATCAAAAAGCTCGGCTTGTCGAACAACGCCTCCAGCGCCCAGTAGTGCATCAGGTACCAGAGGCCGATGAACACGCCGAAGCCGATGATCGGGGCGACGATCCCCGACCAGCTGAAGCGGGCCCGATGCTGCGCCCCGATCTCCTGAGACGCTCGATCGGCGGCGACGATCGCCAATCCCTCGCTCATCTGTTCGCTCATCTGTGCGCTCCTCGCAGCGCGTGCGACACCTGGCCGGCGAGCTCGGCGAAGCTCGGATCGAAGCGCAGATCGGGTGGGCGCGGGTAGGCGAACGGGACGTCGAACGTGGCGACAATGTGGCCGGGCCTGGCAGACATCACGAGCACCCGCGTCGACAGGAAGATCGCCTCCGAGATCGAGTGGGTGATGAAGAGGGCCCCGAACCCGAGTCGCTGGAACAGTGCGATCAGCTCGTCGTTGAGGCGCTCACGCGTGATCTCGTCGACGGCGCCGAACGGCTCGTCGAACAGGAACACGTCGGGTTCGAGAACGAGTGCCCGGGCGAGCGAGGCGCGCATCCGCATCCCGCCCGAGAGCTGTTTGGGGTACTTGTTCTCGGAGCCGGTGAGACCGACGAGCTGGATGCTCTCGGCCGCCCGCCGTGTGCGCTCGGACTTCGGGAGCCCCTCGAGCTCGGCGAACAGCTCGACGTTGCGGCGTACCGTTCGCCACTGCAGAAGGGTTGCGTCCTGGAACACGTACCCGAGGCTGGAACGGTCGACCGTGACGCTACCCGTCGTCGGCTGCGTGAGCCCGGACGCGATCCGCAACAGTGTCGACTTCCCGCACCCGGAGGGCCCGACCACGGTGACGAACTCGCCGGAACCGACCTCGAAGTCGGTCGTGTCGAGGGCATGTGTGCCGTCGGGGAACGTCATCGAGACCCCTTGGAACGCGAGCACCGGCCGGCGTTCGGAAGCGGCGCGAGCCGCCGCAGCACGCACCGCGGGCGGGTCGTTGGTCGCTGGCGATGTGAGGTGGGACATGGCGGCCGGTCTCAATGCATGATCATCCCACCGGTGACGTTGAACGCCTGGCCGGTGAGGTAGTCGGCGTCGTGGGACGCGAGGAACAGGGCCATGTTGGCCACGTCGGATGGTTCTGCCAGCCGCCCGAGCGGTGACATCGCCGACCACGCCGAGACCATCTCGTCGGTGCGCGTGGCGGCACCCATCTCGGTGAGCACGTAGCCGGGGCAGATCGAGTTGACGTTGATGCCGTGCGCACCCAACTCGGCGGCACACACCTGCGTGAGGGAGATCACCGCAGCCTTCGATGCCGCGTAGTGCGCCTGGCCGGCGGCGCCGACCTTGCCTCCCATGCTCGCCATGTTGACGATCTTGCCGCCCCGCCCTCTGGCGATCATCGAGCGGGCCACGACCTGGGTCGTGAGCAGCATTGCTCGGGTGTTGATGCTGAAGATCCAGTCCCATTCGTCGGCGCTGATGTCGAGCAACGGAGTGATCCGAAACACGCCGGCGTTGTTCACGAGCACATCGATCCCGCCGAGACGGTCGATCGTCACCTGCATCGCCTCGACGGTGGCGGCCGGATCGGCAAGGTCGCAGATCGTGGCGACACCCGAGAGCTCGTCGGCGACCGCTGCGCATTCGTCGGCGAGCCGGTCGATCACGGCGATCGAGGCTCCCTGGGCGGCGAACCCCCTGGCGATCGCCGCGCCGATGCCTCGAGCACCGCCCGTCACCACGACGCGCGCCCCAACGAAACGCTCGCCGACGGGGGGCGAGTAGGAACCCGTTTCGACCATGGTGGCCGCAACCTTACGTCGCCGTGTCGAACGCCCTCACGCCCATGGTGTTAACGCTCGATTTCGTCGACCCGCACACCGCGCTTCCAGACTCGACGCACCGGCGGCGCGGTGGCGATCGCCTCACGCACGGTGCTCGCGCGGACCGCCATGAGATCCGCCGGCGCTCCCGCTGTGATCGTGACCGGGGGCATCCCGAGCGTCCGACGTGACGCCTCGGTGACCGCCGACCAGGCGACCGCTGGCAGGTCGTGTGCCGACATGATCATCAAGCCGGCGGTCTCGAACGGACACGCTCGGCCGACCGGGTTGAACGGGTCCTGGAGGTTGTCGGCCCCCGCTGCGACGTTGACGCCGGCCGCCCGCAGGGCAGCCACCGCGGTCAGCCCCCGGGGCATCGGCGCGGTGCCGCGGCCCTGCAGGAACAGGTTGGTGTGGGGGAGCGCGATCACGTTGACGCCGGCCTCGGCAACGAGCTCGGCGATCACCCGCTGCTCGTCGATCGGGAGCTGGCCGAGGCTCACGCAATGGCTGGCGGTCGCTGGGTGCGCGAACCCGGCGAGCACCCCCCTGGCGAGCTCCGAGAGCCCGCATGCCGC
>DASUEW010000450.1:0-11688 GCA_036274875.1 Ilumatobacteraceae bacterium | reverse complement strand
GACCTTCGCCCGCCCGCGCGCGAGTGCGGGCAGCGTGACCTCACGGAGGTACCGCTCGGTGGTGAACGCGTGGCAGAAGAACCCGTCGCAGACCTCGCCCGCGACCTCGGTCATCCGCTCGCCGACACCCGCGAGGAAGATCTTCGGCACACCGATGTCGGCGAGCTCCGCAGCGGCCGGTGCGAAGAACGGCGTCATCAGCGTATGCGTGTAGAACTCGCCACGGAACTGGAGCGGGGTGCCGTTCAGCCACGTATCCCAGATCGCCCGGATGGCGAGCACCATCTCGCGCATTCGTGGCGCCGGGTGGCTCCATTCCATCGAGAAGCGCTTGGTGATGTGCGGCTTGATCTGGCTGCCGAGACCGAGCGTGAACCGCCCGCCGGAGAACCGCTGCAGGTCCCAGCCGATGTGGGCGAGGGTCATCGGATTGCGAGCGAAGGCGACGGCGATCGACGTGCCGAGCTGGAGATCGGTCGTGTGCTCGGCAGCGAGGACGAGCGGGAAGAACGGGTCGTGGGCAGTCTCCGCGGTCCACACACCGGTGTAACCGACGGCCTCTAGTTCATGGGCATCGCTGCCTGCGCTGGTGAGTTCGGCTCCGAGCGTGCCGTCGACCTGCATGCGCGTCTCCTTTCCGTCCTGATCCGGCCAGTCCTGATCCCGGTCAGTCCTGGTCCCGGAGGAACTGCTCGAGCTCGGCCGCCAACTCGTCGCCGGAGCGCAGCTCGAGCGTCGGCCCGCCAACGCCGCCAACGTTCGTGTCATCGACGGAGTCGTACAGCTCCTCGAGCCGAACCAGCATCTGCACGTGCTCTACGTTGTCGGCGACGAGCTTGTCGAGGCGGCCCCGCTGGATCATCGCCTCCTGGCGGATCTGCACCCCGTCGATGACGATGTCGGCGACCTCGCGCAAGGCATCGAGCAGGGCGACACTCGACGCGGGGTACGACATCGACGTGATGTAGTGCGGTACCTGGACCCAGATGCCGAGCGACGGGATGCCACGGGCGTGCATCGCATGCTCGATCGCGGCGGTCACGCCTGCGGGGACGTCGACCGAGCTCCGCATGAACGGGACCGAGGCAAGGACGTCCTGCGACGGTGTGCTCACGGAGATCCGCGGCGACCGGGTGTGTGGCGCCGCGAACGGGTAGGCACCGAGCCCGAACATGCGCGTCACGCCGAGCTCGACCGCGAGGTCACCGACCGCGTCCGAGAACCGGTGCCACGCCATGTCCGGTTCCGGTCCGGTCAGGAGCAACAGATCGTGACCTGCTTGATCACGCCCCATCGACACGTTGATCCTCGACCACTGCAACACGCTGTTGAGTCCATCGCGCAGCTCCATCATCGGCCGCCTGGCCCGGAAGTCGATGTAGACGTCGTCATCGAAGGTCGCGATCGGTGTCGCATGGCACTCGGTCTCGATCGCCTCCATCGCGGCCGCGCCTGCACCACCGGCATCGATCCAGCCAGTGAGCATCACGAGCAGGAACGGGGAGTCGGGCGCCGGCCGCTCAGCGAGCCAGCGGATGCTGCTGTCGGTCATTGGAGCCGTCCAGTCATCCCCGTCATGTCAGTTGTTCGAGCGTCTGCTCGGCGTTCGCGGTCGCCGTGTCGACCTGCTCCCTGAAGTGCGCGAGCTCGGCTGGATCGCGGTCGCCGAGTGCGCCGCCGATGTATCTCGCGTACACGCCTTCGAGGATGCACGCCAGCTTCCAGTACGCGAACGCGACATAGAAGCCGAGGTCAGAGACGTCGCGTCCCGACACCTCCGCGTATCGCTCGGCGACACGTGCCCGAGGCCAGAAGCCGGGTGCGGTGGTCGCGCCCGCGGTCCAGGCTCCGGGTGGATCGTCGGGTCCCGTCCAGTAGACGGTCAGCAATCCGACATCGGCGAGCGGATCGCCGAGCGTGCAGATCTCCCAGTCGAGCACGGCGATGACTTCGCCGCCGTCGTCGACCATGCAGTTGTCGAGCCGGTAGTCGCCGTGCACCAACGTCGTGCCGTCCTGGTCGGGAATGCGTGCTTCGAGGACGTCGTGAATGCGGTCGATGGCGGGCAGGTCGCGAGTGCGCTGCTGGCTGACCTGGCCGTACCAGCGACGCAACTGACGGGCGATGTAGCCCTCGTGGCGGCCGAGGTCGCCGAGCCCCGCGGCGTCGAGGTCGACGGCATGGATCTTCGCCATCGTGTCGACCAGTGATCGGCTGGCATTGGCGCGGGCCTCCGGCGTGAGTGTCGACAGCGCCGTGTCGGCATCGCGGACGACGTGACCGACCACGTACCTCATCACGTAGAACGGCGTGCCGATGATGGCCGGGTCGGCGCAGAGGCCCAAGACCGCAGGCACGGGGACGGCCGTGCCCTGCAACCCCGCCAGGATGCGGTGCTCGCGGCCCATGTCGTGGGCGCTGGCGAGCACGTGCCCGAGCGGAGGGCGGCGGAGCACGAACCGAGAACCGTCGGACGCGGTGACTGCGAACGTCAGGTTCGAGTGCCCGCCGGCGATGAGATCGAACTCGAACGGTCCCGTGGCACCACTCACGTTCGTCTCGAGCCAGGCCGAGGCCCGCCCGACGTCGAGTCCGGGGATGTCCCTCGACGCCCCCGTCGTCAACCGGCCACTCGTCGACCTGCCGCCCATCGACTCACCACTCATCGACTGACTACTCATCGACTGTCCACTCATCGACTGATTGCTCATCGAACGGCCACGCTCATCGAACGGCCACACCCATTGATCCGAGGGTATCGCTGTCATCCTCGGCCGTCACGGCTCGGCCAGGCGGGCACGGTCGGCGCGTGTGGTCGCCGGTATCGTGACGTCATGGCGATCGATGTCACCGACGCAACGTTCGATACCGATGTGGTCGAGCAATCGAAGTCGACTCCGGTCGTCATCGACCTCTGGGCGCCGTGGTGCGGGCCGTGCCAGACGCTCGGCCCGATCCTCGAGAAGGTCACCGACGCCACCGAGGGCAAGGTCGTGCTCGCCAAGGTCAACATCGACGAGAACCCGGCCGTCAGCCAGGCGTTCCGGGTGCAGTCGATCCCGGCGGTGTTCGCGATGAAGGACGGTCAGGTCGTCGACGGCTTCATGGGTGCCTATCCCGAAGATGTGGTCACGCAATTCGTCGCCAATCTCTTGCCGACCGACGAGGAAGCGGCGATCGCTCAGCTGCTCGAGGCTGGCGACGAGACGAGTCTGCGAGTCGTCCTGCAGTCGGATCCGGGCAATGAGGAAGCGATCGAGGCGCTCGCCGACTTGCTCGTCGGCCGCGGCGACACCGATGAGGCGCTGGCCCTGCTCGAACGGATCCCCGAGAACGAACGCACGCGAAAGCTCGCCGCCGCCGCCCGGGTGGGTGGCACGCCGACCGACGACCACGACGCGACGCTCAGCACGTTGCTCGATCGCGTGAAGGACGACGACGAGGCGCGTCAGCAGTTCGTCGACATCCTCGAGTTGATGGGCCCCGACGACCCGCGCACCGCGAGTTACCGTCGCCAGCTCACCGCCCGGCTGTACTGACCCTCCACCGACTCGTTCTCGTGAAGTTTCGGCGCTCTGACGGCGCCCAAACTTCATGAGTTCGGCGGGAAGGGTGGTCGCGGCGGGATCCGGGCCGATGGCCGATACCCTTCGGTGCTCCGACGTCCCCCGAGCTGCTGCCGGGCGCCCCTGAGCGCCGCACCGCCGAGGAGGTCACCGTGTCGGAGCTCCCGCCGAGGCCCACACCGCCGCGGTCGGTCCGCGAGTCGGCGCGGGCCTGGCTCGATTGGTTCGGGATCACCCGTGTGGTCGCGACCGCGCTGGCCGTTGTCGTCGTTGTCGGCGGCGCATGGCTGCTGGTGCGCACGCCACCGCCGGCTGTCGAGGCGACGCTGCCCGCGACCTCGGGTTCAGCACCGTCGGCCACGCTCCCAGTGCCGACGTTGCCGAGCGCGGGGACCGAGACGTCGACGTTCGTGGTCCACGTCGCCGGGGCGGTCGCCGCTCCCGGCGTCTACGACGTGCGCGGGCCGGCGCGCGTGGTCGACGCTATCGAGGCGGCCGGCGGGCCCACACCGCAAGCCGAGCTCGACTCGTTGAACCTTGCCGCCTCGCTCGCCGACGGGCAACGCATCTATGTGCCGGTCGTCGGCGAGATCGTCGTACCGGTGGACGACGGGTCGGTCGGCGACGATGCGTCGAGGGGGCCGATCGACCTGAACACGGCCACCGTGGTCGAGCTCGACCAGCTGCCCGGAGTCGGGCCGGCGACGGCGTCGGCGATCGTCGAGCACCGTGACGAGCACGGTCCGTTCGCGACGGTTGACGATCTCACCGACGTGAGAGGCATCGGTCCTGCCAAGCTCGACGCCATCCGCGGTCTCGTGCGTGTCTGACCGTACGAGGTGTCCGAGCGATGGTCAGTACAGCGACTCGCCGAGGATCACGGTGGCCGCGACCAATGAGCCGGATGCGCCGACCGCGACGCCGGCGAACATCCACGCGTACTCACGCCAGTACTCCCGCCACGTCGCCATCGGCGATCGTGTGGCCCGGCGCGAGGCCAGCAACCCGATCAGCAACCACAGTGGCGTGCTCGCCACGACGGCCAGCGGGTACCTGCTCTCCTCGGCCAACGGCGCGCCGACGACGAGGAGGCCCGGCGCCGCAACCACCCCACCCACGAGTCCGACGAGACCACTCCAGCGGTCGTCGGCGAGTCGCAGCGACAGCCACGCCACCGCGCCCACGACGGCCGGCGGAACGAGCGCGACGAGCCAGCCGAAGCTGCGGATCCGCGAGCGGTACCAGCGAGGGCCCGCGAGGAGCGGGGGCTGAGTGGCGGTCATGACGATTCGGAGAGCCTACGATCCCGCCGGTCCGGAACGGTGGCAGCCGCTCTCCGACCGAGTCGTCGTGGCGATCGCGCTCGCCGCCGTCGGTGGGGGATGGGCGACTCGATGGCCGTTGGCGCTGTTGATCGGCGTCGCGATCGCGGTGCTCGTCGCTGGGCTCGGATGGGCGCTCGATCGTGGATCACGCAAGCGGTCGTGGCCGGTCGCCGCGGTGATCGTGCTCGTGTGTGTGGCGTCCGCGCTGCGCGCCCAAGAGGCCTGGCAACAGCTCGCGCCCGACACCGTTGGTGCGTTCGACGGATGGGTGCGTCTGATCGATGACCCGCAGCCGTTGCGACGCGCCACCCGAGTGATCGTCGAGGTCGACGGTGAACGGTTCGAGGTGTTCGCTCGCGGGCGCGCCGGTCAGCTGCGGATGCGCACGTGGCGCGGCGGTGATCTCGTTCGTGTGCACGGAGAGCGCGTCCGGCTCGCACCGGAGCGCGCCGTGCGCGTCGCGTGGCAGCACGTCGTCGGCGAGCTCCGCGTCGAGTGGGCGGGTGATGTCGCCCCGGGCGCACCGCTCGCGGTCGCGTCGAATCGCGTCCGCGCCGCCATCGAACGTGGGTCGACGGCGTTGCCCTTGCCCGACGCGGCGTTGTTCCGCGGCCTCGTGATCGGTGACGACCGCGACCAGCCGGCGGCCATGCTCGAGCGGTTCCGGACGAGTGGTCTCGCG
This sequence comes from Ilumatobacteraceae bacterium, assembly GCA_036274875.1. GTDB lineage: Bacteria > Actinomycetota > Acidimicrobiia > Acidimicrobiales > Ilumatobacteraceae > JALOLG01. The sequence goes on along the minus strand of DASUEW010000450.1, from coordinate 6,115 downwards.
CACCTCACGGCCGTATCGGGCCAGAACGTCTCCTTCGTGATCGCGGCCGCCGGACCGTTGTTGTCGCGGCTGCGGCCGTCGGCTCGTTGGGTGGTGACGATCGCCTTGATCGCGTGGTTCGTGAGCCTCACCAGGTTCGAGCCGTCGATCGTGCGGGCGGGCACCATGGCGGCGATCTCGACCACCGCCTACGCGGTCGGCCGAGATCGCGCGCCGTTCCGCGTGCTGTGCCTTGCCATCACCGTGCTGGTGCTCGTCGACCCGTTGCTGCTGCGGTCGATCGGGTTCTGGCTCTCGGTCGGAGCGACGGCCGGCGTGTGCACGGTTGGGCCGTGGCTCACGCCGCGCCTGTCGGGGCTCGGCATCCTCGCCGCCCCCGTCGGGATCACGCTCGGCGCCCAACTCGGCGTGGCGCTGCCGAGCGTGCTCGTGTTCGGGCGGCTGCCCTTGGTCAGCATCCCGGCCAACGTGCTGGCGGTGCCGGTCGCCGGATTCGTCATGCTCTACGGCCTTCCGGCCGCGCTCGTCGCCGGGTGGGTGCCGGCGCTCGCCGACGTCGTCATGCTCCCCGCCCGTGTGGGCGTCCGGTGGGTCGACACCGTCGCCCTGCTCGGCGAGCGGGTCGAACCCCAGGGCCGCGCCGTGTGGTTCGGCTGGGCCGTCGTCGTTGCCGCCGTGGTGCTGATCGCTGCTAAGAATCGCCTTCGTCATGGCCGCGTACCTCCTCACCGGTGACGACGAGTCGGTGTTGCGTTCGGCCGTGCAGGATCTCGTGCACCGCCTGATCGGTGACGGCGACCGGACCCTGATGGTCGACGAGTTCGACGGTGATGACTACGAGCTGCGGGCGCTGGTCGACGCCGCCCAGACACCACCATTCCTCACCGAGTCGCGCATCGTGGTCGGTCGTGGCATCGGGCGTTTCACGGCCGACGAACTGACGCCGCTCGTCAACTACCTGTCCGATCCACTGCCCTCGACGGAGCTGGTGCTCGTTGCCGGTGGGGGACGGATCCCGAAGTCACTCACCGACGCCGTCAAGCAGACCGGTGGCGTCACGTCCAACACGACCCCGCCGAGCCGGGCGAAGGATCGCCAGGCTTGGATCGCCGAGAAGGCCGAGGAGGCAGGGGTGCGTCTCGACCCGCCGTCGACGCTCCGGGTCGCCGGCTGGCTCGGCGAGGACATCGGGCGGCTCGACGGGATCCTCGCCACGCTGGTGTCGACGTACGGCACCAACCGGCGGCTCACGGCCAGCGATGTCGAGCCCTTCCTCGGCGAGGCCGGCGGAGTGCCGCCGTGGGATTTCACCGATGCGATCGACGCCGGCGAGACCACCAAGGCGCTCACACTCCTGGCGCGGATGATGGGCGCCGGCGACCGGCACCCGCTGCAGGTGATGGCGGTGCTCCACAACCACTACGGCCGGCTCGCGCGGCTCGACGGGATCGGCGCCGGGTCCGAGGCCGACGCCGCCGAGGCGATGGGGATCAAGCCCGGGTTCCCCGCCCGCAAGGCACTCGCCAACTACCAGCGACTCGGTGGTGGCGGCATCCAGCGGGCGATCCAACTCCTCGCCCAGGCCGACTTGGACCTGCGCGGCGAACGCGATCTGCCCGACGACTTGGTGATGGAGGTGCTCGTCGCCCGGCTGTCGCGCCTCGGTGTGCGGCCTCGCTAGCTTGTCTCCAGTTCGAATCGACGCCGGAGTAACTGGGGGACGCTCAATGCGGGGGGACACGCCATCGCGCGACAATGGTCAGCCCATTCTCATTGCCGGTTCGATCGCTCTCGGGCTCGGAATTGTCGCGACCTTCTTGATCGCCGTGACGGCCAGCGGTGGCCCGTATTGGTCGATCGGCCTGCAGCTGACCGTGTACATGTTCGCCGCGGTGGCACTCGCCGGCGTTCTCGGGCTCATCTTCGCTGTGCCACGCGCCCGAACCGAGTCGGTTGAGCAGACGACGGAGCGCTATTCCGCCAACTCGAATCTCGAGCAGATCTCCGATTGGCTCACCAAGATCCTGGTTGGCGCGGGACTCGTGCAGCTCGGTTCGCTTCCGAGTGGTTTGGGCTCAATGGGCGACTTTCTCGGGGAGGACCTTGGCATCCCGAACGCCGAGGCCGCGGCCGTGACGATCGTTCTCTACGGAGCAGGAACCGGTTTCCTGTTCGTGTACTTGTGGGTGCGCCTCCGACTGCGCGTCCTGCTCGAACTGAGCGAGAAGCAAGCGGAAGAACAGTCGCGACAAGAGGAGGTTGCCGCATCGCTCACAGTCGCGTCGGCGAAGTCGACGGCTCCCGAATCCCCGACGTCGATCTCACGGGCGGCATCCGAGGCCACGGCCGCTGTCCAGAGGCGACCGTCGGCGGACTTTCGATCCATTCTCTGGGTGGATGATTTCCCACAGAACAACAATGAGATCGTCCATGCACTCACGACACTCGGCATTCCGGTGGACTCGGCGCTCTCGACGGAGGAAGCCCTTCGTCTGGTGGATCCGTGGAGACACGGACTCGTGATCACCGATCTCGGACGACGGGAGAATGGGATCGAACACCCTGACGCTGGCCTCGAGCTTCTCCAAGAGTTACGGCGACGGGACATCTCGTTGCCGGTCTTCGTCTTCGCTGGACTTCGCGGCGTAGAGCGGCGCGACGAGCTTCTCGAAGCTGGAGCCGCGCTTGCCACCAACCGCGCTACGGAGCTCTTCAGTCGGGCCGTCGAAACGATCACCGGCTCCCCGCGAAGTGCGATCTAGCGGTCCGACGGACCGGGGTCCTGTTCGAAACGACGGGTTCTAGCCTGAGTTGACCTTGTGCATCAGGCGGCTCTTCTTGCGGGCCGCGGCGTTGGCGTGGATCATGCCCTTGGCGGCGGCCATGTCGATGCGCTTGACAGCCACACGGACGGCCTCGTCGTTGGCATCGGTGCCGATCGTCGACTCGGCGTTCTTGATGCGCGTCTTCAGCTCGCTCTTGACGGCCTTGTTCCGCTCGGCACGCTTGGCGTTGGTGATGATGCGCTTCTTCTGGCTCTTGATGTTCGCCACGGACAATCCTCTTCGGTGGGCAGCGGACTGAGGCTACCGGGACTCACGGTCCGGTCCCAACGCTCGCCGGTAGCGTTGGCCGCTTCATGGATCTGTCGCGAATCCGGAACTTCTCGATCATCGCCCACATCGACCACGGCAAGTCGACGCTGTCCGATCGGATCCTCGAGATCACCGGCGCCGTCGACGCCCGCGACATGCGCGCCCAGTTCCTCGACACGATGGATCTCGAGCGTGAGCGCGGCATCACGATCAAGGCGCAGAACGTCCGCGTCGACTGGCACGGCCACGTCTTCCACCTGATCGACACCCCTGGCCACGTCGACTTCGGCTACGAGGTCAGCCGCTCACTCGCGGCGTGCGAAGGAGTCGTGCTGATCGTCGACGCCGCCCAGGGCATCGAGGCGCAGACGCTGGCCAACTGCTACCTGGCCCTCGAGAACGACCTCGAGGTCGTCGCCGCGCTCAACAAGATCGACTTGCCGGCCGCCGATCCCGACCGCTACGCCGCCGAGATCGAGAACGTGCTCGGCATCCCGGCGGAGGACATCCTGCGGATCTCGGCCAAGACCGGCGAAGGCGTGCCGGAGCTGCTCGACGCCATCATCGAACGCATCCCGCCGCCCGTCGGTGACCCCGACGCGCCGTTGCAGGCGCTGATCTTCGATTCGCAGTTCGACCAGTACCGCGGTGTGGTGTCGAGCGTCCGGGTGATGAACGGGCGGATGAGCGCCGGCTCGCGACTCGCGTTCATGCAGGCCGGCGCCCATCACGAGGCGATCGAGGTCGGGGTGCGGCGTCCGGTTCCGACGCCGGTGAACGAGCTCGGGCCCGGCGAGGTCGGCTACCTGATCGCGGGCATCAAGGACGTCGGAGAGGCCCGTTCCGGTGAGACCGTCACCACCGTGACCCGGGGATCGTCGACGCCTCTGCCGGGCTATCGCGATCCGAAGCCGATGGTGTTCTCGGGAATCTTCCCGATCGACGGCGACGATTTCGAGAACCTGCGCGAGGCGCTCGAGAAGATGAGGCTCAACGACGCGTCGATCTCGTACACACCCGAATCGTCGGGGGCCCTCGGGTTCGGGTTCCGCTGCGGTTTCCTCGGTCTGTTGCACATGGAGATCGTCAAGGAGCGCCTCGAGCGCGAGTTCGGCCTGGCGTTGATCGCCACCGCACCGAGTGTGGAGTACCGCGTGCGCCGCACCGACGGCGAGACGGTGCTCGTCGACAACCCCGCCGATCTGCCCGAACCGCAGCAGATCGACTATGTCGAAGAGCCGTACTTCCGGGTGTCGATCATCACGCCCAAGGACTACACGGGCCCCCTGATGGACCTCTGCCAGACGCGGCGCGGCGAGATGAAGAAGATGGAGTACCTGTCGCCGGAGCGGGTCCAGCTCGACTACGAGGTCCCCCTGGCCGAGGTGGTGGTCGACTTCTTCGACCAGATGAAGAGCCGTACCCAGGGCTACGCGAGCCTCGACTACGTGCTCGCCGGCTATCGCCGATCGAACCTGGCCAAGGTCGACCTGCTGCTGAACGGGGTGGTCGCCGACGCGTTCTCGACCATCGTGCACCGTGACAAGGCGTTCGACTACGGCCGTCGGATGTGCGAGAAGTTGCGCGAGCTGATCCCGCGCCAGATGTTCGATGTGCCGATCCAGGCCGCGATCGGCGGCAAGATCATCGCCCGCGAGACGGTGCGGGCGAAGCGCAAGGACGTGACCGCCAAGTGCTACGGCGGTGACATCACCCGCAAGCGCAAGCTGCTCGAGAAGCAGAAGGAAGGCAAGAAGAAGATGAAGTCGATCGGCCGGGTCGAGGTGCCCGGCGACGTCTTCATCTCGGCGCTCAAGCTGGATGACTGAGTCTGATCGAGCCGGCTCGGTCTGATTGAGTCGGCTCACCGCACACCACGTTGAACGTCTGGTTGCCGACTCGACCGGGCGAGTCGGTCGAACACGATTTCACTACCGCGCGGCGGCGACTGGTGAAGTCTCGATCGGGTCCTGGTTGCGGGTTGCGTAGATTCCGGCGACGAGCAGCGTCAGCAGTGCGATCAGCGCCCCGTAGAACATCGACCAGCTGGCGCTCACGTGGTCACCGATCCATCCCGTGATCGGTGCGCCGATGGGGGCCGAGCCGAGGAACAGCACGGCGCCCAGGGCAAGCACTCGCCCGCGCATGTCGGGGTTGGTGCGCTCGGCGAAGATCGAGTTGCTGGCGGCGATGAACGCGGCGACCCCTGCGCCGAACGGCACCGCGATCGCGAACGTCAGCACACGGCTCGTGGAGAATGCCATCACGGTCATCGTGAGGGCAGTGACGACCACTGACGCGAACAGCAATCGGACGCGCACCGTCTCGAGCCGGGCGACCATCAGCGCGCCGAACACGCTGCCGACGCTGGTGACCGACAGGATCCACCCGAACAGCGTGTCGGGAGCGTCGAGCTGGTCGCGGATGAGGAGCGGGATCGATACCGCGTAGTTGAACGCGAACGTGCACACGACCGCGTACACGCTCACCGTGAGCCGCAACACCGGATCGGCCCACACGGCTCGGAGCCCGTCGCGGATCGGAGTGGCACTCGCAGGTGCAGGCGCGTTGCGGTACAGGCGATCGGGGTCGATGGCCACCAAGGCCCACAGCAGGGCCAGGAACGACACGCCGTTGAGAACGAAGCACCATCCGGTGCCCAACACGTTGGCGAACAGCGCGGCGAGCGCCGGCCCGAAGATCCGCGAACCGGTCATGACCGAGGTGTTGAGCGACATCACGTTGGTGAGGTGGCGGCGCTCGACGAGCTCGGTGGCCAGCCCACGGCGCGCCGGGTTGTCGATCGCGCCGATGATGCCGAGCGCCAGCGACATCGCGTACACGGTCGGGATCGTCACGACGTCGGCGAGGTCGAGCACGCCGAGGGCGATGGCCTGGACGCCCATCGCGGCCTGGGTGATGATCGTCAGCCGGCGCCTGTCGAACCGATCGGCCAAGGCGCCCGCCCACAGCCCGATCAACAGCATCGGGAGGAACTGGCAGGCGGTGACGATGCCGAG
>DASUEW010000449.1:0-3112 GCA_036274875.1 Ilumatobacteraceae bacterium | reverse complement strand
GTCGCCCGGCGCGGTGAAGAGGTCGAAGCGGCCGTTCGAGTCGGTCGAGACGTATGCGCCCAGCCAGATCGACACGCCCGCGAGCGCCTGGCCGAGATCGTCCTCGACGCGGCCGACCAGATGAGCCTGCTTCACGTATTCGAAGTCCGCGACGACGTTGCCGCGGACGGGCACGGAGACGCTGCGCGCCGCCGGGGTCACGTACCCGGCCTTGGCCCTCGGGTGGACGCTGTAGGAGCCGGGGGTCAGCTCCGCCAGCGAATACGTCCCGTCGGCGCCACTCGTGGTGGTCCCGCTGACGGGGCCGAAGACGTCGACCGTGACACCGGCCACCGGATTGCCCTGGCGGTCGAGCAGGACGCCCGAGAGGCTGCCGTTCCGGTCGTAGGTGAACGTGGGTGCCGGCAGGGCTCCGGCGACGACCGACACGGTCTGGGCGGCCGGCGCCCGGTAGCCCGTCAGCGGCTCGGCCACGATCGTCCTGCCGCCACCGTGCGGCACGCTCAGGGTCGCGACTCCGGCCGCGTCGGAGACCGCCGTGTACCGGTGCAGGAAGCCTCCGGTGACCGGGCTGTAGTAGGTGAAGGAGACCGTCGCGCCCTGGAGCGGAGCCAGGAGGTCGTCCTGGACGTGGATCGTCAGCGAGGCGTTCGCGACATACGCGAAGTCGACGGTTTGGGTCGTCCCCAGCGCGATCGCAAACGGCCCCTGCTGCGCCGGCTGCGCGTGGCCGACGACGAACCCGCCCGTGAGCGTGCGATTGCCGATCGGCGTCCGGAAGCTGTAGTTGCCGGCCCCGTCGGAGTCGCCGCAGTTGCCGAAGTCGTCGCAGATGCGGGCGCCCGCGAGCGGGGCGCCGCCGACGGTCACGGTTCCCTGGAACGTGCCGGCCAGGAGGTAGGCGAAGTCGACCGTGGTCGTCGTCAGCGCGGTCACGGTCGCCGTCCGAACGGCCGGTGTCGCGTACGGATTGAGCGTCGGCGGCGCGATCGTGTACGTGTCCGGCACGACCTCGACGGTGTAGTTCCCGTCGTAGCTGTAGGTCGAGTAGACGTGCGCCGGGCCGGGCACGCGCAGCTGCGGGCTCGCGTTCGAGAAGTACTGCTGGTGCCAGCCGGCCGCGTTCGGGGAGCGGTGCGACTGCGTACCGCTGAACGCCTTCGTCACGTCCCAGGTCCAGTCGCCGTACGCCCCTGCGCTCGGCGGCGTTGCGTCGTCGACCCAAACGGCGACGTCGGTGGCGAGCGAGTCGACGGAGGTCGCGTCCCACCACGCCTGCCCGTCGTAGAGGTCGAACGACATCGCGTAGACGTCGAGGCCCTCGAGCCCGAGCGCGGCGGCCGAGACGTCCAGCCGGGCCCATTCGCCGGCGACGGGGAGATCGCCGATCCGCAGGCGCGACTGCGTCCCGTTCGTGCCGTACCCGATCAGGTCCTCGCCCCAGTAGGCGCGGTGGTTCCAGCCCTGGGCCGTGGAGTAGAACTGGAGCATGATCTCGCGCGGCAGCGCGGCCGGGTCGAGGTAGACCCAGGTTGTCAGGATCGACTGCGGCGACGGGCTCGTCAGCGTCACGTAGCCGCCGCCGATCGGGGTGCCGTCCGGGTTCCGCAGGGTGCCGTCGATCGTCGCGAGCCCGATCCACACGAAGTCGAGGCCGGTCAGCCCGGCCGCAGGAACATTCACATTCAACCGCTGCTGCGGCGTCAGCCAGTGGGTGTAGCCCGGGAGGTAGTAGACGTTCGCGACTCCAGCGGGCATGGAGACGGTGTACGCACCGCCGCCGGACGGCGCATACGCCTCGAAGTAGTACTGACTGCCCCACTTGTCAGTCGCGTGGCCGGCCATGTACGGCGCGCTCGGCAGCGACCCGACGTCGCCGGTCAGTGAGCCCGTGACGGCCACCCACGGCAGGTAGTCGAAGTCGACGTCGGCGACGGTCGCCCCGGATACGGTCGTGATCGTCCAGTTGCGGGTGGTGGAGCTCTCCGCGCCTCCGAGTCCGAAGCCGTTGACGTGCGTGTCGACGTACACGTACGCGGTGCCGTCGAGCGCGGAGAGCGTGAACGTGCCGTTCGTCGTCGAGGTCGAGAACTGCCTGTAGCGCCCGAGGCTGTCGTACGAATCGAGGTGAAGCTGGACGTTCGTCCCTGGCGGCAGCCCGTTCACATGCCCCGTCACCGTGGCGAATGCCTTCCAGGCGAAGTCCTTGCCGGCGGCGGTGGCGCCCGCGCTCCGCTCGGCGGCCGGGACGTCGTGCTCGCTCGGGAACCCGTAGCCGAAGCCGGCGACGAAGTCCTGCACGTAGACGCGGAACGAGCCGGCGGACCCCGAGGGCGCGCCGATCGAGTAGCTCCCGGCCCCCGCGGCGACGTCGACGAAGCCTGTGTAGCGGTGGTCGCTCGAGTGCGTGCTCGACGAGTAGAAGTCGTCGTAGCCGTCGTAGTAGATCCGGACGGCCGGTAGCGCTCCGGCGTTCGTCGTCAGCGTCCCGGTGACGGTCGCCTGGCGTAGGTAGACGAAGTCGACGTCCGAGACGGCGAGCCCGCCGATCGGGACGCCGATCGCCATCGCATCGCCCGGCGTCGTGTAGCCGGCGGTCTTGCGCGGCTTGACGACGACGTCCGGCAGCGCAGGTGCGGACACGCGGTAGCGCCCGGCGGCGTCGGTGGACGCCTCGTAGACCACCGTGCCGCCGTTGTAGTACTGCCGGTAGTCCGTGCAGTAGACGGCGTAGTTGGGGTCGCAGTTGGCCCAGTAGCCCACGTACTCGGTGAAGACGCCGGCACCGGCGATCGCGACCGGAACGGCGGAGTCGTCCATCACGTCGCCTTCGATCGCACCGTTGCGGTCGAGCACGAGATCCGGGACGTTCCAGGTCGAGTAGTTCTGCGAGGTGCCGGTGTGGAAGGCCCCGCTGCGGGCATCGCCGGCAGCACGCTTCGTGTAGCCGGACACGGCATACGTCTCGAGCGTGTGGGCCGTGACCGAGGCCTCGTTGAGCATGAAGCGGTAGCGCCCGTTCGCGTCGGTCGTGACCGACGCGCCGACGAACCATGCTCGCGGGTCGAGCGCGACGCGTGCGTTCGCGATCGGAGCGCCGAGGTCGTCGACG
>DASUEW010000448.1:0-4805 GCA_036274875.1 Ilumatobacteraceae bacterium | reverse complement strand
TGTGGCCCGGCGAGTTCCCCGACGCCGACGTGGTGCCCGGCGCCGGCATCGCCGTCGCGGGCCACGAGCTCGTGCCGATGCACACGCCGGGCCACTCCCCCGGCTGCTGTTGCTTCCACGACGCCGATTCGGGCGTGGTGTTCTCCGGCGACACGCTCTTCTGCGGTGGGCCCGGAGCGACGGGCCGGAGCTACAGCGACGAGCCGACGATCCTGCGATCGATCATCGCCTCGCTCCTGACGCTCGCCGACCACACGGTCGTGCACACCGGCCACGGCGACTCGACCACGATCGGCGCCGAGCGCGACGGCATCCTCGCCCGCGCCGCCGAGCTCGGCCTGTAATTCCCGACCTGTCTGCTTCAGGCGGCCCGTGGGTTCATCTGAAGCAGACAGAACCGGGGTTGGGGTCAGCAGGCGGGGACGCCGGGGAGCTGGGGCTTGACGGTCAGCTGGTACGTGATGCCGGCGTCGACGAACCAGGTGAGCTGGGTGGCGGAGGCGAAGAGGTCGCGGAACGAATCGGCGGGCACCGTCGCGCACTCCGCCGCGTCAGCGAGGCGGACCGGCGCGTCGGCCGGCCAGTCGACGAGCGTCGGGGGGATGTCCTGGTCCAGGCTCGAGGGGTCGGCGACGGTCGCCCGGATCAGGTACGACGCGGCCTCGAAGGGCTCCTCGGGGCCGAGCGTGTCGGCGCCGGCGGCCGTGACGATGTCGCTCGCCTGCTCGACGAACGACGCCAGGCGGGCGCGCTCCTCGTCAGGCTCGGTCCCGTCGCCGCCCAGCCCGAGGGCGTACGCCTCGTGCTCGTAGGTGTCGCCGTTGGCCGACAGCGTCACGACGGTGTACGGGGCGTCGGCGATGTTCGTGTCGTCCTGGTACGTGACGTCGCGGAACAGATCGTGCTCGTCGGCTAGACGCAGCAGCGCCTGGATCCCGGCTTCGCTGATCGTGCGCTGCTGGACGTTCGGAAGGAGCGGGCCTGGGTAGATCTCGATTTGGGGACCCTGGACGATCACGCGACCATCGCCGGTGACGAGCAGGATCGGCAGGTTCAAGAACGCGTAGTCGACGGGGACGAAGCCGCCCTCGTATCCGATCCGCAGCACGACGTCGTCGGGACCGGTCGGGTGCTCGATGCCGTCACCGCCCGTGTCGGGAGGGGCCGTGTCGACCGGGGGCAGGGTGTCGGCTGTCGTCGGTCCGGTGGCGGGCGAGGATTCGGTGTCGTCACCGCATGCCGACAGACCGAGGGCGAGCACCGAGGCAACGGCGACGAGGGGGTGCCGAAGGGGGGTGGTGTGGCGCTTCATACGAGTTCTGACGTCGTCGCTCGCTTCGTGGTTCCCGGCGAGACGGGCGGCAGTACCGTGGCACCCGTGCAGCGGGTCCATGGCGTCGTCCAGCACTACGCCTGGGGTGATACGGAGTTCATCCCGTCGTTGCTCGGCGTCGAGCCCGATGGCGAACCATGGGCCGAGCTGTGGATCGGCACCCATCCGAGCGGACCGGCAACGCTCAGCGACGGCCGGCCACTGCGCGACGTCGCCGGCGAGCTCCCGTTCCTGCTGAAGGTCCTGGCCGCCGCCGAACCGCTCTCGCTCCAGACGCACCCCGATGCCGAACAGGCCCGCGACGGCTACGAGCGAGGCGTCTACCCGGACCCCAACGCCAAACCGGAACTGCTGTGCGCACTCACGGACTTCGACGCGTTGTGCGGGATACGCCCCGTCGACGCCACGGCTGCGCTCCTCGACGAGCTCGGTACCCGCTGTCTGGCCGACGTCCTCGCGTCCGACGGACCGCGTGGCGCGCTGACGGCGCTCTACAACGGCACGATCGCGCCGCGACCGGTCGTCGAAGCGTGTGCGACGAGCAACCGCCCGGAGGCGGCCTGGGTCATAGACCTCGCCGAGCGCTACCCCGACGATCCGAGCGTCGTCGCCACCTTGCTGATGAACCTCGTTCGACTGGCGCCGGGTGAAGCGCTCCGCCTCGAGCCCCGGGGGCTTCACGCCTACCTCCATGGGGCGGCGATCGAGCTGATGGGACCGAGCGACAACGTCGTGCGGGCCGGGTTGACGCACAAGCCGGTAGACGTCGACGAGCTGCTGCGCATCGTCGACCCGACACCGCTCGCCGAGCCGGTGATCGCCGGCGGCGACGGCTACCGGCTCAACGACGATGTTCAACTCGTACGGCTCGAACCCGGCGACATCCACCGCGCGGCCGGCCACGAGGTGTCGATCGACCTCGCCGGGCGGGCGTGGTACCTCGGCCCCGGCGACGAGCGCACGGTCGACGCGATCACCTACGCCGTGACCGCCTGACGCGATACCCGCCGGCGCTCTCCTCCCGTCCATCCCAATACAACAGTTGGACCTGGCTCGACACCATGTGCGCAGCAGGTCGAACTGTTCGATCTGGAGCGACAGGCCGAGCCATGCGCCCGGGTCGCCGGCCGCGGGTCCGACTATCCCTTCAGCGCGGCATGGATCGCATCGGTGCCGGCGACGAGCGCCGCCGCGCCGGCCTCGTCGAGCACGCCGAACGACGGGGCCAGCATGTCGTTCGTCATCGACTCGGCACGCGCGTGGCGTGCCCGGTCGTCGTCGGTGATCTCCGGCGTCTGCTTCCAGCCGAACAGCTCGACATCGGTCGGCCGCTTGATGGCGTGAGCAGTCAGCGTCGTCATCCCGGCGGCGCGAATTGCGGCAAGGTGGACGCTGCCACGCATCTCGCGTAGGACCATCCCCAGGTGGATCGCCCGCGCCGGGGTGTCGTGCGGAACGGGCTCGGCCCGAACGCCGGCGAACAGCGAATACCCCCCGACGTCGACGGATCCCACGACCGCCGCCGCGGCGTCGGCGTACGCGTCGAGACCAGTGGCCTCGGCCAGTTTGGCCCGGCCGAGATCGTGGTTGGCCGCCATGTAGGCGCGGGCCGCGTCGCGCGGTGGGAGGATTGCCTTGGCCGTGTTCCACATGTGGGCCAACAGCCCGGGTTCGAAGTAGCCGAACGCGCTCAACACCACGTCGGGTTCGACATCGCCGAGCACGCCACCACGGCCGAGGAAGTACATCCGGAACCCGTCGAGCCCGAGGCCCCTGGCCATCGCGAGCGTGTCGGGGTGGAAGTAGAACGCGGAGCCGATGTCGCCGGTCTTCAAGGCGATCGCGGTGGCGGTCTCACGAGGGTCCATGGCGGCATCCTCACAGCCGACCCCCGACGACGACAAACCACCTGCGATCTCGTGAAGTTTCGGCGCCGTAGCGGCGCCGAAACTTCATGAGATCAATGGGGGTCGCTCAGCCGGACACGGTCTTGCGGATCTCGACGATCTTCTCGTCGGCGTGGTTGGCGTCCGAGCCCTGGGCGTCGAGCAGCATCGATCGGTCCTTGGCGGCCTCGCGCTCGGCCAACGCGGTGTCGGCTCTGGCGATCGCCGCCTCGGTGCCGTGCTCGTTGATGAACTCCGCCCACTCGACGAGGGCCTCGACCATCTCGCTCTCGGGCACGACGGCGATGTTGCGCCCCTTGACGAACAGATGGCCGCGCTTGTTGCCGGCCGCGATGCCGAGATCGGCCTCACGCGCCTCGCCGGGGCCGTTGACGACGCAGCCCATCACCGCCACCTGGAGCGGCAACTGCCGTTCGCCGAACGCCTCCATCGCCCGCTGCGCGATGTCGATCACGTCGACCTCGGCGCGCCCGCACGACGGGCAGGCGATCAGGTCGACGTTCTTGCGCTCCCGCAGGCCGAGCGCCTCGAGCAGCTGCCGGCCGGCCTTGGCCTCCTCGACCGGATCGGCGGTGAGCGAGTACCTGATCGTGTCGCCGATGCCCTCCATCAGCAGCGTCGCGATCCCCGCCGTGCCCTTCACCAGCCCGGCCGGCGGCGGGCCGGCCTCGGTGACACCGAGGTGGAGCGGGAAGTCGGTGACCGCCGACAGCTGGCGGTAGGCCTCGACCATCAGGGGCACGCTCGATGCCTTGACCGAGATCTTGACGAGATCGAAGTCGACCTCCTCGAAGTAGGCGATCTCGCGCATCGCCGACTCGACCATCGCCTCGAGGAGTTGGCGGCCGGCCCGCGCCTCCTCGATCGGGTCGGCGGTCAGGGAGTAGCGGATGGTGTCGCCGATGCCCTCCGCCAGGAGCGTGGCGATGCCGGCGGTGGCCTTCACGAGGCCGCCGGGCAGAGGGCCGGCCTCGGTGACGCCGAGGTGGAGCGGATGGTCGGTCACCTCCGACAGCTGGCGGTAGGCCTCGATCATCAGCATCACGTTCGACGCCTTCACCGAGATCTTCACGTCGTCGAAGCCGACCTCGGCGAAGTAGGCCAGCTCCTGCTGGGCCGACTCCACCATGGCCTCGGGGGTCACCTTGCCGCCGTACTTCTCGTACAGCTTCGGGTCGAGCGAGCCGCCGTTGACGCCGATGCGGATCGGCACGCCCCGGTCGCGGCACTCCTCGGCCACGGCCTTGATGTGCTCGGGCCGGCGGATGTTGCCCGGGTTGAGCCGCAGCCCCTGGACACCCGCCTCGAGCGCGGCGAGCGCCATGCGGTACTGGTGGTGGATGTCGGCGATGACCGGGATGGGCGAACGGGGCACGATCTGGGCGAGCCCCTCGGCCGCCTCGGCCTCGTTGCACGTGCACCGGACGATGTCGCAGCCGGCCGCAGCCAGCGCGTAGATCTGCTGGAGCGTGCCTTCGACGTCGGCGGTCTTCGTGATCGTCATCGACTGGATGCTGACGGGTGCGCCGCCGCCCACGGCGACGCCTCCGACGTGGATCTGGCGG
>DASUEW010000447.1:0-6217 GCA_036274875.1 Ilumatobacteraceae bacterium | reverse complement strand
GGCGACCAGGACACCCGCGCCCGTGAGCAGCACCGCGCCGGCGGCGCTGCCGGCGAGGCGGATCGGTGCCATCGTCCGCCCGACGACGTCGGCGACGGTCTCGGCCTGGGTGACGATCCGCACGAGCGCCGGATCGGCGGGCGCCGGCAGGCGGGCGAACCGCGCCTCACCGCGCTCGAGGCTCGCCCGGAAGGCCTCCTGGGCCTGCGGGTCGTACCACGCGACGATCGAGGCGTACTCGGCGACCAGCTGCTTCGCGGTGTGGCGGGTCATCCCCTCGCTCCGCGGACGCAGCTCCCACAGCCTCCCGACCTCATCGTCGGGGAACGCGCTGAACGTCTCGGGGGCGACGATCATCACCGGTGGCGGTAGGTCACCGCGGTCGTTCGGCCGGAACAGGCCGCGCAGACCACACCAGTAGCTCGGCTCCGGCCGATACGGCACGTCGGGGTATCGGCCGGCGACGACCAGGCGCAGTGGCGGCGCCGTCGGCTCGAGCACGTCGACCACCAACACCCCGCCCGTCGTCACCCCGGCGCTCGCCTCGGTGCTCTCCGGTGCGAGCGCCTCGCCTGCGCCGACGGCGAGCCCGGCGCGCCCCAGCTCGCCGAGCTGCCCGTCGCGAGCGAGGAGCACGACCTGGTCGGTCAGGTCGTCGTCGCCGCCCTCGACGCCGTAGGGGTACTGGCCGAGGACCGTGTGGATCGGCGGCTGCACGTCGTCGATGAGCGCGGCGCGCGCGTCGAGCTCTCGGCCGATGGAAGGGTCGACGAAGAACGGCACGAAGAGACTGAGTCCGGCATCGGTCGCGCACGTCCGTGACAGGCCGACCTGCACGGCCTCGGAGGCTGCGGACGACACGTACAGGGGACCGCCGGCGAGTCCGATCGTGAGGAGCACCGCCGCCGCGGCGACCGCCGCGCTGGCCCCGACCGTCGCCCGCATCCGTCAGGGGAGGATCGGGGTGGCGTCGAGATACGCCAGCTCGAGGAGCTTCGTTGCCGGCGCGACCCGCTCGATCGCGTCGCGGATCGGGGTGACGTCGGTGTCGACGGAGAAGCCGGGGAGCCAGTCGTCGTGATGGCTCAACACGACCGAACGCGGTTGCAGCATCTCGACCTGGCGGGCGACGAACTCGGCGAGCGAACCCTGGATCGGCTCGCCGTCGATGTTGCCCCGCCCGGCCGCGGCGAGGATCGCCACGTCGGGTCGCAAGTCGCGCATGACACCGCTCCAGTGGCCCGACGTGTCTTGATACAGCAGCCGGCCGTCCGGGGTGTCGAAGACGTAGACGAGCGCACCACCATCGCCGCGACTGCTGTGGCCGGCCCGCGACTCGATGACGTGTTCGATCGCAGGCGTCGCCAGCGAGGTCGTCACGAACTGCATCAGGTCGTCCATCCGGCGCCGCTGCTCGTGCCACCTCACACCGAGATCGCCGATGCACACGTCGTCGGCGGCGTGCATCGTCGTGTGCGACCACACGCAACTGTGCTGGCTCGGATACACCGATACGACAACGTCGTTGCCGAGCTCGACGGTCTCGCCACCCGCGACGCAGATCATCCGCTCCACGGGCACGCCGGCCTCGGCCATCACTCGCACGCTCTCGTAGCTGCCGATCAACGTGGCGCTCGTGTTCGCCATGATGCGCTCGGCACCGAAGAGGTGGTCGAAGTGGGCGTGGCCGACGACGATCCAGTCGCACTCGCCCACATCGTCGGCACGCTGGCGTGGCTGCGGTCCGGCGGCGTTGGCGGCCCGGTCGATGTAGGCGTCGAGGAACATCGTGAGCCCGCCGGTGTGCAGCCGGAACGTCGCGCAGCCGTACCAGTCGAGCGTCGTCGTCACGCGGTCCTCGACGCCGGCCCGTCGGTCGGCGGACCGGCGAACGCCTGGGCGCAAAGGAGCCACTCGCGGGCGTTCGTACCCTCGACGACCAGCGCGGTGTCGTCGACGTGACGGCGCTGGGTCACCACGACGCAGAAGTCCTCGGCCGGCCCCCTCACGCGATCGGACGCGTCGGCAGGCCCCCACGTCCACGTGGCGCCGGACGGCGCGACGAGCTCGACGAAGACCGGTGCCTCCGGCGCGGCGAGGCCACGGTTGACGTACGACCAGCCGCGCGTGATGAAACCGAGCTGGGCGATGTGGCGGAGTCGGTCGGTCGGCGGGCGGCTCGCGCCCACGGCGTCGACGATGTCCTGCCCGTGCGCCCACGTCTCCATCAAACGTGCGGTCAGGAACGACTTGGCGCCCATCGAGGGGCCATACCACACCACCCGCGTGCCATCGTCGAGCGTCGCCGCCGCGTCGGCCAGGCGCCGGCGGTTCTCGCGCCACGCGGCCAGCACTTCGGCAGGCGACATCGCCCGGCCGGGGCCGAGCGTGAGCTCCTCCCCGCCGTCGACGGATGCGAGCAGCTCATCCCTGACGGCGGCGAACGCGTCGGGATCGGTGATCGCCAACGTCGCGGTGCCGTCGAAGTACGTGAGGTGGCCGATCTGATCGGCGACGGTCCAGCGCGGGCTCGGCGTCGGCATCGCCCACGCCTCGTCGGGGAGCGGCGCGACGATCGCGTCGAGCGCGTCGTGCTCGGCGAGCAGGTCGGTCGTCACCTCACGCACGCTCATCCGGGCCCCGTTCAGTAGTCGTTCGATGTCCGCACGCGTTGGTCCGCACGTCCGGGCACAACGTATCGTCGCTCCGATGTGGGGTCGAAGGCGCGGATCGGGAGCGAGCCGTGACTGACGCCCGCGGTCGTGGTCCGGTGCTGCGCAGCAAGCTCGACACCCGCTCCGACGACTACAGGTCGAATCTCGACGCGATGGCCGCCCTGTGGGCGCAGGTCGAGGCGCAGCTCGAGGCGGTTCCCTCGATCGGCGGCCAGCGCTACGTCGACCGTCATCGCGCCCGCGGCAAGATGCTCGTGCGTGAGCGGATCGAGGCCCTCGTCGACCCGAACTCACCATTCCTCGAGCTGAGTCCGCTCGCGGCATGGGGCACCCAGGACCCGATCGGGGCCGGCACGGTGTGCGGGATCGGCGTCGTCGAGGGGGTCGAGGTGGCGATCAGCGGCACCGACATGACATACCGCGGCGGATCGACGAACCCGACGACGTTGACCAAGGGTGCGCGCCTCTACGAGATCATCCGGCGCAACCGCCTGCCGGTGATCACGCTCAACGAATCGGCCGGCGCCGACCTGCCGCGCCAGGCCGACATCTTCGTGCCGGGGGGTGCCGGCTTCAAGAACCTCACCCAGCTCTCGCGCCTCGGCATCCCGTCGATCACGCTCGGTTTCGGTCCCGCGACCGCGGGCGGTGCCTACGTGCCCGGCATGAGCGACTACGTCGTGATGGTGAAGGGCCGCGGCACCGCCTACCTCGGCGGTCCGCCGCTCGTGAAGATGGCGATCGACGAGATCGTCGACGAGGAGACGCTCGGTGGCGCCGAGATGCACTCGCGCACGAGCGGGCTGTCGGACTACCTCGCGGTCGACGAGATGGACGCCTTGCGGATCGGCCGCGACATCGTGCGCCACCTGCGCTGGCGCAAGCTCGGCCCCGGCCCGAGCGAACCCGCCGACGCGCCGCTGTACGACCCCGACGAGCTGCTCGGTTGCGCGTCGGCCGACGTGCGGGTGCCGTTCGACGTGCGCGAGATCCTCGCCAGGGTGCTCGACGGCAGTCGCTTCGAGGAGTTCAAGCCGCTGTACGGCAGCCAGCTCGTGTGCGGCTGGGGGTCGGTCTGCGGGTTCCCCGTCGGTGTCCTCGGCAACAACGGGATCCTGTTCTCCGAAGAAGCCGAGAAGGGGGCGCAGTTCATCCAGCTGTGCAACCGGACCGACACGCCACTCGTCTTCGTCCAGAACATCACCGGCTTCATGGTGGGGTCGAAGGCCGAGCAGCGCGGCATCATCAAGCACGGCGCCAAGCTGATCAACGCCGTATCGAACTCGATGGTGCCGCACTTCGTGATGATGGTCGGCGCCAGCTACGGCGCGGGGAACTACGGCATGTCGGGTAAGGCCTACGATCCGCGGTTCATCTTCACGTGGCCGAACCACCGCATCGCGGTGATGGGCCCGAAGCAGCTCGCCGGCGTGATGGACATCGTCGCCCGCAACGCGGCTGCCGGACGCGGCATCGAGGTCGACGAGGAAGCGCTCGCCGCGCAGACGGGTGCGCTCGAGGCTCAGATCGAGGGTGAGTCGACGGCTCTCTACGCGACCGGCCGGGTCTGGGACGACGGCATCATCCACCCGCGCGACACGCGAACGGTGCTGGCGATGGCGATCTCGGCGGCCCACAGCAACGTGGTCGAGGGCACCCGCGAGTACGGGATCTGGCGGCACTGATGATCCACCGCCTGCTCATCGCCAACCGCGGCGAGATCGCGGTCCGGATCGCCCGCACCGCGCGCCGGCTCGGCATCGGCACCGTCGGCATCTACTCCGAGCCCGATCGAGGCGCCCTGCACGTCGACTGCGTCGACCTCGCCGTCGCGCTCGGCGGATCGAGCCCGGCCGACTCGTACCTCTGTGGCGAAGCGGTCCTGCGGGCGGCGGTCGACACTGGGTGCGACGCCGTCCACCCCGGCTATGGCTTCCTCGCCGAGAACGCGGACTTCGCCCGGTCGGTGGTCGATGCCGGGTTGATCTGGGTCGGCCCGACCCCGGAGCAGATCGCCCTGCTCGGCGACAAGGTGGCGGCGAAGAAGGCGGCGATCGAGGCCGGCGTCCCCACCACGCCGATCCACGGTGCGGCTCCGGGTTCGATCCCGGTCGGGCTCGCGATGCCGGTCATCGTCAAGGCCGCGGCCGGCGGCGGCGGACGCGGCATGCGTGTCGTGCGTGAAGAGTCCGAGCTCGCCGACGCGGTGGAGTCAGCCGCCCGTGAAGCGGAGTCGGCGTTCGGTGACGGCAGCGTCTTCATCGAGCCGTACATCGAGCACGGACACCATGTCGAGGTGCAGGTCATGGGCGATCGACACGGCAACGTGCTGCACTTCGGCGAGCGCGAGTGCTCCATCCAGCGGCGCAACCAGAAGATCATCGAGGAGACACCGTCGCCGTCGATCTCCGAGACGACGCGGCGGGCGTTGTGGGAGGGCGCGCTCGCGCTCGCCCGTCACGTCGGCTACGAGAGCGCCGGCACGGTCGAGTTCCTCGTCGGCGACGACGGCACGATCGACTTCCTCGAGGTCAACACCCGCTTGCAGGTGGAGCACCCCGTCACCGAGGCCGCGTACGACGTCGACCTCGTGGAGCTCCAACTCCGGGTGGCGGCCGGCGAGCCGCTGACGATCGAGCAAGACGACATCCGATTGCACCAGCGCACCGCCATCGAGGTGCGGATCGTCGCCGAGGACCCTGCCGCCGGCTGGTTGCCGTCGACCGGCGAGGTCACCAGCTTCGAGATCGGCGACGTCGCCCGAGTCGACACCGGCGTGCGTCGCGGATCGGTCGTGTCGCCCGACTACGACTCGCTGCTGGCCAAGGTGATCGCCCATGGCACCGACCGCGCGGGCGTGGCCGCCAACCTTGCTCGTACTCTCGTCGCCGCCGACGTGTCCGGTGTCCGCACGAACGTCGACACGCTCGTCGCCATCCTCGGCGAACCCGACTTCCTCGCCGGCCGCACTCCGACGTCGTACCTCGACGATCACGCCGACGTCCTGACGGCTCGCGGTCCGGAGGGGGACGACCGCTTGGCGCTGCTGCTCGCCGCCGTGCTCGCCGCCGAGGCGCTCGATCGGGCGGAGGCACGGGTGTGGGGTTTCGCGCCGTCGGGATGGCGCAACGTGCGGACCCAGGGGCAGCGCCAGATCTGGATCGACGAACGCACGGACGAGCGCCACGCGATCGAGTACGTCACCGCCCACTCACATCCGACCGGCCCAGCATCTCATGAAGTTTCGGCGCCGTCAGAGCGCCGAAACTTCACGAGATCGTTCGACGTCCGGGTGGGGCCCTTCCCGGTCCCGACCGACGACGGTTCGCTCACGCCCGACGAACGCCGCCGGATCTCGGTACGCCTCGTGGAGCGCGACGATCCGCACATCGCGATCGAAGTCGATGGTCATCGCCGTCTCGTCAGCGTCGACAACCGTGACGGATCGTGGCACACGCGCAGTCCGGTGGGTGTCGCGACGTGGCGGCTCGCCCCTCGGTTCGCCGATCACACGGCCGAACTCGTGGGCAGTGGCCCGGTCG
>DASUEW010000446.1:0-9239 GCA_036274875.1 Ilumatobacteraceae bacterium | reverse complement strand
CCGACGACGGGTTCCACCTCAACGAGACCGGTGCCGAGATCCTCGCCCTCGACATCGCCGAGGCGATCAAGGCCGACCTGCGCGCCCGCGGCGCGGAGCTTGATTGAGCCGGCTCGCTACTGGCTTCGGCCGCGTTCTTGGATGGCCGCGCGGCGGGCGGCGATCGTCTCGGGGCTGGACCGCGAGCGGCCCCATGCGCGCGAGTCGCGCGCCTCGGTCTCCCAACCGTCGTCGTCGTGGGCGATCACGGCGTAGGTCTGACGGATCTGGCGCACTGCGTCGGTCTCGTTGTTCACGATGTCGGTGGCGATCGAGCGCGTGAACGCGATCAGTTCGGCGTGCGGCACGACGTGGTTGACGAGCCCCCGGCGGAGGGCCTCGTCGGCCGACATGAAGTTGCCGGTGAAGCTCATCTCGCGGGCCCGCCGGACTCCGATCGCCTGGGGCAGCAGCACCGTGAGACCCCACGCCGGCATCACGCCGACACGGGTGTGCGTGTCGCCGAACTTGGCGCGCTCGCTGGCGATCAGGAAATCGCAGTTGAGGGCCAGCTCGAACCCGCCGGTGACGGCGACGCCGTTGACGGCGCCGATCAGCGGCTTGGTCAGGCGCGGAAAGGGGCCGCGGGCGCCGCTGCGGGTCGGGGGACCGTCGAATCCGCCGCCGGAACCGGAGTTGCCCGAGCCCGAGGTCGTCGAGCCGAGCTCGGCGAGGTCGAGCCCGGCGCAGAACGCCGGATCGGCACCGGTGAGCACGATCACGCGGACGCCGTCATCGGCTTCGGCCGTCCGCATCAGATCCGGCAACAACCGCAGCATCTCGCTCGACAGGGCGTTGCGCACCTCGGGCCGATTGAGCGTCACCGTGGCGATCCCGTCGGAGACGTCGAGCAGCACAGGCGCGTCGGTCATTGGTTCACCATGTGACCGATGCGAGCGACGAGGCGCCAGCCGAGGAGCGGCCAAGAACGGCCTGCGTGGCCGGGGAACGCAGTCATGGTGTTATTCCGTCTCGACGTCGTCGGCGGGCAAGAACGCGAGGCGGAGGTCGCCGAGCTTCACGAGCGTCGACGCGATCCACCCGCCAAGCACCCCGAAGTGGTCGTCGAGGATCGAGCTGGACCCATCGGCGAGCGTCTCTTCGACCAGCTCGTAGAGACCTTCGTAGGTGATCTCGACGGCGTATTCCGCGGCCGCCGCGGCCGACGATTCGTTGGGATCCGGGTGACCGATCTCCACGGTGAGCCCGGCGCGCTCGAGCCGCTCGGCCCCGATCGGAGGGCTGTGGTCGGGCAGCGCGGCGAACACGGCGCGGGGATCGGGTTGCTCGGCGAGCCGCTGGACCCGGAGCACGATCTCCATCTCGATGACCGGTGGCGCATCGAGCTCCTCGTCGACGTACCACCGTCGGTACGAGGTCTGGCTCCACGTCGGCCAGTCGAACGTGATGTGGGCGACGACGCGCGGTGGCTGTCCCTCACCGGGCAGCCCGTAACTCGTCTCCCACGTGATGTCGCCGAGCAGGACGTCGACCTGGAAGTGCTCCTCGAAGGCCTGTCGCTCGAGAAACGCCGCCTCGAAGGCGTCGCGCAGCGCGCTGATCGCATCGGTGAAGACGTGGTCGAGCATCTCGGGGCTGAGGCTACAACCGGTCGAGCGTGACAGACTTCCCACATGTCCCTGGTCTTGTCCGAGATCGCCGACGGCGTCGCGACGCTCACGCTGAACAACCCTGACGAGCGCAACACGTTGACCGCCCCGATGGTCTCCGAGATCGTCGCCGCGATGGACGTCATCGAGGCCGACGAGTCGGTGGGTGCCGTCGTCGTGACCGGAACACCGCCGGCGTTCTGCGCCGGCGCGAACCTCGGCAACCTCGGCACTGCCGACGGCGACCGCCTCGGCACGATCTACGAGGGCTTCCTGCGGATCGCCCGCAGCCCGCTCCCCACGTTGGCGGCGGTGAACGGCGCCGCAGTCGGGGCCGGCATGAACCTCGCCCTCGGCTGCGACGTGCGGATCGCGGCCCGTCGCGCCAAGTTCGACACCCGCTTCCTGCAGATCGGCCTGCACCCGGGTGGCGGCCACACATGGATGTTCCGTCGCATCGCGGGACCGCAGACGACGATGGCGGCGGTGGTGTTCGGACAGGTGCTCGACGGCGCCGAGGCCGAGCGTGTCGGCCTCGCGTTCCGTTGCGTCGACGACGACGAGTTGCTGTCGGTCGCCCACGCGATCGCGGCGACGGCGGCGAGTGCCCCGCGGGAGTTGGCGATCGTCACCAAGGCGACGATCCGTGACATGGCCGGAATCGGCGATCACCCGGCCGCGGTGCAGCGCGAGCTCGAGCCCCAGCTGTGGAGCACCAAGCAGCCCTGGTTCGCGGAACGGCTGGCCGCGTTGCGGGCCAAGATCACGAGCCATTGACTGGGCCAGCGGGTAGTCCCCGCACCGATCGCGCACAACTGTCACACGGCGGGCGTCAATAGTTCGACGAGCGACCGCTAATGTGGGTGGTACGGGGAGGAGCTACAACCACCTAACAGGGAGGTAGCCCATATGAGCCAGCGTCATCGCACCGCCGAGGTGCCGTTGCCGCCAAAACAGGAACTGAGAGCCCACGCCCACAGCGAGCGGCACCGGATCCATGTCGAGCTCAACCAAGTGGCCAGCGAAGTGAGTTCTGGCCTCGATCCATCCGACGTCCACGAACCGGGCGCGGCCTGGAAGCCGATGCACCATCACGACCCCGAGGTCGCCAAGACCAAGGTCGCGAAGCGCGGTCGCACCAGCCGGCACTGGAAGACGAAGATGTGGAAGCGGCGCTCGAAGGTGCGCCAGGAGCGTGCGGAGGCATTCCGGCTCGCCGGCGAACCCTGATCAGCCCGATCCTTCAGAGCCATGCCGCGGTGAGTTCGTCGCGCCGTTCGACCCAGTCCTCGGTGGTGATGGCGTAGCGGAGGTGGTCCTCCCATACGCCCGCGATCTCCAAGTAGCGCTCCGATAGGCCTTCGCACCGAAGGCCGAGCTTCTCCATGACCCGGCGGCTGTTCGTGTTGCGCGGCACGATGCAGACCTCGAGACGGTGGAGCTGCAGCTGCTCGAACGCGAACCTCGCGAGCACGACCACTCCTTCGGCCACGTACCCGTTGCCGGCGCGGTCGCGGTCGATCCAGTAGCCGACGGTGCCGGACTGAAGCGCCCCTCGCACGATGTTGTTGAGGTTGACCTCGCCCGCGAACCGCTGGTCGACGAACAGGCCGAACGCGTAGGCGGCGTCGGCCGTGCGGTCGCGATCGCGTGCGCTGCATCGGGCGGTGAACGCTGCCGCGTCGCGCGTGAGGTCGGGTTGGTTGGCTGCCCGCTGCGGCTCCCATGGCACCAGCCAGTTCTCGTTGTCACGCCGGACCCTGCTCCAGTCGACGTGGTCGGACGGCACCAGCGGCCGCATCATCACCCTCCGCCCGTACAGGCGGATCGGTGTGTGGAGCCGACCGACGGCTGACGGATGCCGCATCGCGCCTCAGGCGATCGTGACCTGTTCGAGGTGGAGCCGGCGCATCACGGTGAGCACGATGCAGCAGGCTGCGACGACGGTGTCGACGTGCTCCGACGGTAGCCCCGGGTTGTACGCCCGGTCGTTCGCGGCCTCGGTGGCGACCGTCCGGAAGATCTCCTCGGCCGCTTCGCGCGGGAGGACGAACCGGCCACCGACGTCGGGACGGCCCGCTTCGAGCCGGGCCAGTGTGCTCGCCAGCGGCCCGCTGAAGGTCACCGCGGCGATGTCGATCAGCTCGGAGTGGCTGCGCACGATGTCGTCGAACTCGTCGCCGACGGCGCCGAGGGCGTTGGTGAGCTGTGCCGGTGATGGAGGGTCGCTCCCTTCGAGCTCGGTCGTGGTGAGGTTGATCACACCCCACGGGAGCTCCGCGGTCCACATCGTGCCCGCTGCTCCGGTCAACGGCGCTGTCATGGCGATGGCTGTCGCCGACTCGCCGAGCGTGATGCGAACCTCCGCCGGCAGCTCGAGCTGCTCGCTGACCCAGCGGCCGACCGGGTCGTCGCCCCCGGCGAGGTGCCATGCGTAGTGGGCGTGGAGGCACTTGACGCCGGTCCGTGTACCGCCCACCCCGCCCGAGGGCCGCGGTCCGGTGTGGCCCTCCGGCACCAATGCGTCGCGCTCGGCTGCGTACCGGCGGTGGGCGTCGTCGATGAGCGCCGCGTCGATCGCCGCCTCGGCGGCGCGCACGCCGCCGGCCGCCTCGAGCTGACTGACCCGGCGTACCTCGTCGGGCCCGACCAGCCAGTACCGAGTCGGCATCGGCGTGCCGTCGTCGAACAACGGTCCGTTCCTCACCACGACGGGGTCGCCGTCATTCCCTCGCACGACGACCTCGAAGTCGCCGCGCGGTTCCCGACCGAGGAGCTCGCGCACCCGCTCCCGGTCGTCCATCGGTGTCAGCGACGACGGCGAAGCAGCAGGAACACGATGAGCAGCCCGAGCACCACTGGGCCGATGCGCTTCAACAACGCCGGGCCGGCCATGCCGGCGACGTCGATCGGCTCGGTGGCCGGCCCGCTGATGACGCGCTTGGTCGGCGGTGCGGTCGTGCTGTCGGATCCGTTGCCGGCCGGGCCGGCTGCGGCGGTTGCGGTCGGAGCGTCGTCGGGCTCCCCGGTCTTTTCGAGCGCGGTGTCGTCGAGCATCGTGTTCAGGTTCGCGGCGAACTGCTCCATCAGCTTCTTGCTGACATCGCCCATGATGCCCCGCCCGAACTGCGCCACCTTGCCGGTGATGTGGAGGTCGGTGGTGACGGTGCACTTGGTGCTCGTCGGCGACAACGACTCCGCTTCGGCCGTGATGTCGGCAGCGGCGTTCCCACGCCCGCCCGTGTCACGGCCTTCGGCCCTCAGCTTCGCCACGTGCTTCGTATCGTCGCGCTCGACGAAATGGGCCTGACCCTTGAACTGGGTCGAGACGGCGCCGAGCTTGATCTTCACGACGCCTCGGTACACGTCGCCTTCGATCTCTTCGAGCTGAGCCCCAGGCATGCACGGCGCGATGCGCTCCACGTCGCAGATCACCGGCCACGCCTCCTCGATGGGTCGGTTCACGGTGAATTCGTTGACGAGTTGTTCTGCCATCGGCGCAGATCCTCCTCGGTGTCGATGTCGGCTGGGGAACCCGCGCAGGGTATCTGTTCGACGAGGTCAGGTCGAACACGGATCAGGGCGCGAGCGCCCTCGTCGCCCGACTCCGGCAACAGGTGCCACACCGATTCGTGGAGACGGACCGGGTTACCGCGGCGTCCGTCGTACGTGGCCACGGCGATCGGCGACGTCGACGCGGCGACGGCGCGCCACGACTCGGCGGTGACGAACGGTTGGTCAGCGAGGCCGACCACGACCGCAGTCGCGCCGAGCGCACGCGCCGCTTCGAGACCGCGCCTGACCGACGTGATCTGACCCTCGGCCCAATCAGGGTTGTGCACCTCGGTGACCCCCGCCGGCAGCTCGATCGGGTGCGCTCCGGTGACCACGAGCAACGGCCCGATGCCCGAGTCGAGGGCCGCGGCGATGGCCTGGCGGGCCACCGACCGACCCTCGATCGTCGCATCGAGCTTGTGGCCGGCACCGGTGAAGCGGCTGCCGGCACCCGCTGCAAGCAGGATCGCGACGGTCATGATCGCTGATTCTGTCGACCTGCAGCTGAACTACAGATGACGGAAAGATGACGAATGGCTTCATTATTGCGATTCCATGTCGATATGTTTACCGTTCGTAATCACGGGAGCCCGAATTCGTTCGGGGTATCCGCGGGCCATTCTCATGTCAGCACGTCGACCCCACCTCCAGCATTCGCTCGTTCATCGCGCCGCCGTGGCGGTGCTCACGCTCGGCTCGGTCTTCACGGTGCTGTTGGCGGTGCTCGCCCCGGCGCCCGCCGAAGCGGCGACCGTGCGGTCCATCTCGCCGGCGCTCGCACAGCTGTCAGCACGGGCGCTGGACGCGATCTCCGATCTCGACGACGTCGACGACGGGCGCGGCCAGAACCATTACGCGATCGCGTTCGACCGGTACACACGGCTGCGCGACGAGGCAGCCAGTTTGGCGGCGACAGAGCTCGGCATCCCGGCGGCGATGCTGCGCGACGCGTGGGCGCTCAGCGATCTTGACAAGCAGACGGCGTTGCTGGCGGCACTGACGCAACTCGGCGTGCCGTACCGGACGCACCGGTCCGAGGCCGGCGTCGGGTTCGACTGCTCGGGGCTGACGACGTACGCGTGGGGCATCGCCGGGCAGCAGTTGGCGCCTCAGAGCCGGGCCCAGATCAACGCTGCCAAGCGCGTCGACCGCAAGTCCGCGCAAGCCGGCGATCTGATGTTCTACCCCGGCCACGTGATGATGTTCCTCGGCATCGGCAATGCGATGGTGCACTCGCCCCAGCGTGGCAGCGAGGTCGAGATCACATTCCTCACCGAACGCCACTCCCGCAACGTCATCTACGCCGACCCGACGGGCTAGTTCAGGCGTGGATGGGGCCTTCGGCGTCTCTCAGGCTGGGGGGGTGGCGACCGGTGCGGTTGGCGATGATCTCGCCGCAGATCGAGATCGCCGTCTCCTCCGGGGTGCGGGCGCCGATGTCGAGGCCGATCGGCGACATCAGTCGTGCGAGGTCGGCAGGATCCTCGATGCCGACCTCGGCGAGCCGTTCCATGCGCTTGGCGTGGGTGGTGCGGCTGCCCATCACGCCGATGTAGCCGACCGCCGTCTCGAGCGCGCCCTGAACCGCCGGGACGTCGAACTTGGGGTCATGGGTGAGGATGCAGACCGCGTCGCGGGGACCGAGCGTCTTCCCCCGTTCCTCGAACATCGGGCCCGGCCACGTGACTCGCACCTCGTCGGCCATCGGAAACCTCCGGCGGGTCGCGAAGATCTCGCGCGCGTCGCACACCGTGACGCGGTACCCCAACACCTTGGCGACCTTGGCGAGCGCGGCCGTGAAGTCGACGGCACCGAAGATCCACATCTGTGGCGGTGGCGACCAGCTCTCGACGAACACCCGCACGACAGGGGTGTCGACGAGGTCCTCCGGCGTGGTCTGGCCCTCGGGGCCGTAGTGGCGGACGCCCGACCGGCCGGCTTCGAGCTCGGCCCGCGTATCACGGGCGACGACGCGATCGAGCTCTGGATGGCCGAGCGAACCTTGCGGTTCGCCTTCCGGCTCGACGAGGAGCTTGCTCCCGACGTGCGGCCCGTCGATGACGGTGGCCAGCGCGACCGGCGACTGGGCGCGGATCCGTGCGGCCAGTTCGGTGAAGATCGTCACCAGTCGAGCTCCTCGATGAACAGCCGGATCGTGCCGCCGCACGTGAGACCGACCGCGAACGCGTCGTCGTCGCTGTAACCGAACGTGACCACGCCGGGCTCCCGATCGCCGTGGAGGATCGACAGCGCTTCGGTCACCACCGCGCCCTCGACACATCCGCCGCTGACGCTGCCCACGACCTCACCCTCGATGCTGACGGCCATCGCCGCGCCGGGGTCACGCGGGCCCGAACCCTCGATGTCGACGACTCGGGCGAGCGCCACCCGCTTGCCGTCAGCGCGCCACCGGTCGAGATCGTCGAGCAGTTCCTTCATGGGATTGATTGTGCCATGAAGGGAAGGGAATTCTCACCGGTCGGGATATCACGTGACGTTGCGGTCGAAGCCCTCCCAGTAGCGCGAACGGATCTCGCGCTTGAGGATCTTGCCGGCACCCGACTTGGGCAACGGGTCCTCGCGCAATGCGATCGATCGGGGCACCTTGAACCCACCGATCGACTGCCGGCAATGGGCGACGAGCGCCGCTTCGGTCACATCGGCACCGTGTCGAATGACGACTTCCGCATGGACGGCTTCGCCCCACTGCTCGTGTGGCACCCCGAACACGGCGACCTCGAGCACGGCCGGATGGCTCGCCAACGCGTTCTCGACCTCGGTCGTGTAGATGTTCTCGCCGCCGGACACGATCATGTCCTTGGCGCGATCGACGATGAAGATGTAGCCGCCGTCGTCGACCGATGCCAGGTCGCCACTGCGGTACCAGCCGTCGGGAGTGAAGGCCCGAGCCGTCTCCTCCGGACGGTTCCAGTACCCGGGCATCACGTTGGGGCCACGGACGACGATCTCGCCGATCTCGCCGATCTCGCAGCGGGTGTCGTCGGGCCGGCGGATCTCGACGTCGACGCCGACGCACGGTGTGCCGCAGCTGGCAAGCCGCCGCAGCGCGTCGGCGTCGCCGGTCATGCCGAGCCGGTGGTCGAGCGCCGAGAGCTGGGCGACATGTGGGCAGGCCTCCGTCATGCCGTAGCCCTGGACGAAGTCGCACGGCAGCTCGTCGAGCGCCCGCCGCAAGAGCGCGACCGGCATCGGCGACGCGGCGTAGATGCACAGCCGCCACGTGGAGAGGTCGCGATCGGCAGTGCCCGGATGGTTCACGAACATGTTGATCATCGTCGGAACGAGCACGCACACCGTGATCTCGTAGCGCTCGATCAAACGACCGACGAGGTCCGGCTCGAACCCCGGACAGATCACGTGCGTGCCACCCACCATCGTGAGGACGTAGATGTTGGCGACGCCCGCCGAATGGAACATGGGGGTGATGTGCAAGAAACGGTCGTCGGGGTACACGGGGTTGGCCCACAACAGGTGCTTGGCGTTGGCCATCAAGTTGCCGTGCGTCTGCATCACGCCCTTGGGCAGACCCGTCGTCCCGCCGGTGTAGGTGATGCCGGCCACGCAGTCGGCGTCGAGGTCGGCCGGGAGGTGGTCGAGCGGCGTCGCCGCACAGAGCTCGTCCCATGTCGCCTCGCCGTCCGGTGAAGGTCCGTCGCTCATCCAGACCAACTGCTCGAGGCAGTCGCAGCTGTCGGCCAGCGCGACGGCGGTCTCCCAGTGCCGCTCGTCGGCGAGCAACACGCGTGCTCCAGAGTCGTTGACGATGAACTCCAGCTCGGGGAGCGCAAGGCGGAAGTTCAGGTCGTTCAACACCAGGTTCGTGGTGGGCACGCCCATGCACGCCTCGAGGTGGCGGAACGAGTTGAGCGCCAGCCCAGCGACCCGGTCGCCCGATTCGAGACCGAGCCGGCGCAGACCGGCGCGGGCACCGGCGATCCGCCGGTCGAGCTCGCCGTAGGTGAGCTGAGTGTCGCCGTCGACCACCGCGATGTGGTCGCGGCGCACGGACACGGC
>DASUEW010000445.1:0-5375 GCA_036274875.1 Ilumatobacteraceae bacterium | reverse complement strand
GATCGGCCGAACCCGGATCTGTGACCGCAGCGGGTTCACATCGGCGCGCTGCGGTCAGACTTCGCGCAGTGCTGCGGCGACCGCCTCGCGGTACTGCTCGACGTTGCGCATCTTCACCGACTCGAAGCCCCGGATCTGGTCGGCCAGCCCGGCGATCGACACCGCCCGTGCGTGGTCGGTGGCGAGGGTCGGCAGCACCGAACGCACGAGCGTCGTGTACTCGTCGATGAGCGCCCGTTCGGTGCGCCGCACCTCGGCCCGCCCGAACGGGTCGAGCGCCGTGCCGCGGAGGCGCTTCATCGATCGCAGGCCCTTCATCGCCGGGGCCGTCCATGGTCGGAACTTCATCTTGCGCTTGAGACCCATCGACCGCAGCGCCGGTGGGTGCAGGTTCCAGGTCGCCTTCGCACCGTCGCCGAACACCTCACGCACCTGCGACCGTCCGTCGAGCAGCAGTCGCGCCACCTCGTACTCGTCCTTGTATGCCATCAGTCGGTGGAGCTGACGGGCGACCGTGCGGGCGAACGATCCGTCGCCGGCGGCTGCCGTCTCGGCGTCGGCGGCCTCGCGAACGGCCGCGACGTAGCGGCGGGCGTACTTCGCGTCCTGGTACGCGGCGAGGTCGGTGGCCCTGACCTCGACGAGCCGGAGCAGTTCGGCATCGTCGAACGTCCCGACGTCGAAGCGCTCTGCGTTGGCGGAACGGTTCGTGCGATCGGCCTGGCCTTCGACTCCTGTCGGATCGACGTACCACGACCGTCCCCAGCGGAATGCCGTCTGGTTCGCCTCGACCGCCGCGCCGTTGAGCTCGATCGCCTGCTCGATCGCGTCGGCCGGCAGCGGGATCAGTCCGGCCTGATAGGCGACGCCGACGACGAACACGTTCGCCGTCACCGAGTTGCCGAACAGCCCGGTGGTGAGGCCGGCGGCGTCGACGTAGCGGTTGCTCGCGCTCACCGTGCGAGCATCGATCTCCGCCCTGACGGGATCGAGGTCGATGCCCATCGACGCCACCTTGCCGATCATCCGCCCGGTCGGCGCCACGCTCGTCGAGACGATCGCCACGCTCGTCGCCGGGTCGAGCCCGCCGAGGTTCGCCCGCGTCGCCGACGACAGCGGGTCGAACGCCAGCAGCACGTCGACCCGTCCCGGCGTCGCCTCACCGACGGTCAGGGTCGACACGACCGGCCCCGCCTTCTGGCTGAGCCCGGTCTGGTCGACGGAGCTCGACGGCTTGCCGACCAGCTTCGCCGCCGTGGCGAGGACCTGGCTGACCGTCACCACCCCGGTGCCGCCGATGCCCGGCATCCGGATCGTGGCCGACTCCGGCAACCGCGCCGGCTCCGGCAACGATGCGGGATCGATCGGGCGGTTCGCGGCGCCGGTCGATCGGGAAGTGATGGTGTCGGCCGCCACGGTGACGAACGCCGGGCAGTCGCCCTTGAGGCAGCTGGCGTCGATGTTGCAGCTCGCCTGATCGATGACCGTCTTGCGACCGAACTCGGTGTCGATCGAGTGCAGCGAGAGGCAGTTCGACTTGACGCCGCAGTCGCCGCAGCCCTCGCACACCCGCTCGTCGATCATGACCCGGAAGCTGGCCTGCTTGACCCGACCGCGCTTGCGCTCACGACGCTTCTCGGCCGCGCACTGCTGATCGTGGATGAGCACCGTGACACCGTCGATGGCGCGGAGCTGTTCTTGGGCCTCGACGATCCGGTCGCGGTGCATCACGTCCACCCCACGGGGGACGCTGATTCCGCGGTACTTGCCCGGATCGTCGGTGGTGATGATCACCCGCTCGACGCCCTCGGCGAGCAGCATCGCGGCGACGTCGGGCACCGGCCGGACGCCGGCCGCGTCCTGGCCGCCCGTCATCGCGACGGCCGCGTTGTAGAGGATCTTGAACGTGACCGTGACCCCGGCGGACACGGCGTACTGGATCGCCAGTTGGCCGGAGTGGAAGAACGTGCCGTCACCCATGTTCTGGAACATGTGCCGATCGCCGACGAACGGTGCCGCGCCGACCCATTGCGCGCCCTCGCCGCCCATGGCGGTGATGCTGACCACGTCACCCGTCTCGGGACGTCCGATCATGCTGACCATACCGTGACAGCCGATGCCAGCGCCGACGAGCGATCCGTCCGGCACGAGCAGCCCGGTGTTGTGCGGACAGCCGGAGCAGAAGAACGGTGTTCGCTGTGCCTCGGCGCCGAGCACCAGTCGGAACGTGTCGGCGGCCTTCGGCGGCGACAGACGCTCGGCGCCGATGCGCTCGAGGAGGACGCGCCGGAGCGGTTCGACCAGCGAGTCGGCGGTGAGCGCGCCCGTCGCCGGGACGAGCAGCCGGCCTTCCGTGTCCTTCTTGCCGACGATCGCCGGCGGCGAGGCGCTGCCGTACAGCGCGGCGCGCACCCGGGTCTCGAGCCACTCGAGCTTGTCCTCGACCACGAGCACCGTCGCCGTGCCGGCCGCCAGCTGCCGCGTCAAGCGCTCGTCGAGCGGGTTCAGCACGCCGAGCTTCAGCACGCGCACGCCGAGGTCGTGCAGCTCGCGCCCGTCGAGCCCGAGGATGCGCAGCGCCTCCATCACCATCTCGGCGATGTGCCCCGATGCGATGATGCCCAGCCACGCGTCGGGTGGGTCGACGAGCATCGGGTTGAGGTCGCCGTTGTCGGCGACGTAGCGAGTGATCATCTCCCACCGGTGGCCGGCGAGCTCCTGCTCGACGATGAGCGAGTGCGGCGGGCCGATGCGGTACGTGAGCGTCGGTTGCCAGACACCGCCGCCGTCGATCTCGATGGTGGGGATCGTCGGCCGCACGCGGTCGGGGGCCACGGTCGCCAGGCCGGAGCCGTCGGCGACGGCCGTGACGATCTTCATCGACACCCACGAGCCCGATGCCCGCGACAGCGCGAAACCGTGCAGCCCGAGGTCGATGACGTCCTGGATCGTGCCGGGGTAGACGATCGGGAGGTCGAGCCCGGCGAGCGTCACGTCCGACCGCGATGGCAGCGTCGAAGACTTGCACGCCGGGTCGTCGCCCACGAGGGCGAGCACGCCGCTCAGCCGGCTGGTGCCGGCGTAGTTGCCGTGGCGGATCGCGTCGCCGGCGCGGTCGAGACCGGGTGACTTCCCGTACCAGATCCCGGCGACGCCGTCGTACGAATGCGAGTCGAACGTCATCGACAGCTGGCTCCCCATCACCGCTGTCGCCCCCAGCTCCTCGTTGACCGCCGGGCGGTGCACGATGTCGAGGGCGCGCAGGATCTCGGCCTGGGATGTCAGCTCGCGGTCGTAGCCGCCGAGCGGTGATCCCTGGTAGCCGGCGATGAACGCCGCGGTTCGATGCCCGGCACGCCGGTCGGCGCGCATCAGGTCGATCGGAAGGCGGACGAGCGCCTGGATCCCGGTCGCGAGGATCTGCCCGTTCTCGGCGGTGTAGCGGTCGCGCAACGAGAAGTCGGCAGTGGTCCTGCGGTCATCCGCGATCGTCATCGAGCACCCCTTCGAGCGGTGGACGTGGCAGCCCGTGCCTGTAGTCGAACGATCAGCGCATCATGCTCCATCGGCGCCGCCAGACGAGCGTCGGCGTTCGTCATCGGGCAACGCGACCATGGCCGGCGGGGCGTCGTCGTATGTACCGTGCGAGACGTGTCCACCGACGTCGAGCTGACGGCATTGCCCGAGGTGTTGCCCGAGATGTCGCCCGAGATGTCAAAGGTGACGTTCACCGTCGACGGCGACGAGTTCTGCGTCGACGCCTGGCCCGACCTGTCGGCGCTGCGCACGATCCGCGACATCGCCCGCCACCCGCGCCCGCGCCGCGGCTGCGAGATGGGGTTGTGCGGATCGTGCGAGTCGAAGGTCGACGGCGTCGAAGCCCGGCTGTGCCAGATGACGTCGGCGTCGCTCGACGGTGTGGTGATCGAGACGCCGGCACCGCGCCGATCGATGTTCGCGGTCTAACCACACCCGCACATCTGGCCCTCCCCGCACATCTGGGCTGCCATTCGTTTCGGCAGCTGACCGGATCAGCAGCCCAGAACGCAGCGCCGGAGCCCCTCGCGGACCCGGCCAAGTCCGGCTTAAGTCGCGTGGCGTTCGCTCGCCGGCATGACAACCACCGACAACCACCAATACGCGCAATCGCAACCTCGCCAGTCCCGCACTGACTCCACGCGGTCGGAGCGAAAGTGGAGACGGCGCGGCGGCCTGCTGGCCGCTCTCGCCTCGCTCACCACGTTCGCCGCAGCCCCGGGAGGAGGCGGTCCGGTGTCGGCGACCGGACCCGACAACTCCGGCGTCGTACGCGACTGGAACCTCCACGCCGTAGACGCCTTGATCAACGCACCGACAGCGGCGACTCCTGGCGTCGGTCAGCCGCCCCAGGTGTCGGCGCTCCACCTCGCGATCGTGCACGGTGCCGTGTACGACGCCGTCAACTCCATCGACGGCCGGCACCAGCCGTATCTCGCCGGGCTCGCACCGGCGCCACCCGGAGCCTCGCCTGAGGCCGCGGTCGCTACCGCCGCACACCACGTGCTCATCGGGCTCGGAAACGGGCCCATGCCCGCGTGGCCGCAGGTGGTCCGCGATCGACTCGACGCCCTGTATGCCGACGCGCTGGCAGCCATTCCCGACGGCGCTGCCGAGACTGATGGGGTCGCCGCCGGCGCGGCTGCGGCCGAGGCGATGCTGGCGGCACGCGCGGCTGACGGCAGGTACGTCCCGTTCTCGTTCACTGCCGGCACCGAGGCGGGTCAGTGGCGTCCGGCACCGCCCGCGCTCGGCAGCGACCCGTTCGCATGGGTCGCCAACGTCCAGCCATTCGTGCTCCAGATCCCCTCGCAGTTCCGCACGAGGGGGCCGCTCGACCTGCGGAGTCGCGCCTACGCCAAGGAGTACAACGAGGTCAAGGAGCTCGGAGGGCCGGACACGCCTGACAGCCCCCGCAACGACAGGCAGAACGCTCTCGCTCGCTTCTACAACGTTCACCCGGTGGAGTTGTTCAACCGCACCTTCCGTGTGATCGCCGAACAGCGCGGCCTGAGCATCGCCGAGGAAGCCCGGCTGTTCGCCAGCATCAACATGGCGGGGGCGGATGGCCTCATCAACTGCTGGAGCGACAAGGCGTTCTTCAACTTCTGGCGGCCGATCACCGCCATCCACGAAGGCGACAACGACGACAACCGTCGTACGGACGGGGACCGGGGTTGGACATCGTTCCTCCCGACGCCTCCGTATCCGGACCACCCGTCCGGATACAACTGCGTCACCGCGGCGATGATGCACACCGCCGAGGACTTCTTCGGCAGGAACAAGATGACGTTCAGCGTGGTCAGGATCGTGCCGAACCAGCCGGACGTGACTCGCGT